>NC_010003.1:1672500-1972500 GCF_000018605.1 Petrotoga mobilis SJ95
ATGAGAATATGGAAATTGTTTCTAAAGCATTATAAAAACGTTTTGCACAAATCAGCAAAAAGCTTTTTGCACAGAACAACAAAAGGGCTTCGCCCTGCAGCCCGCCCCCTTCTTTGGCCGGCTTGGTCTAACTTTTACCCACTAATTTTAAATTTGACCAATCCCAAGTATTCATGCCATGCAGAAGAAGTTGCTTCTAGGAATCTCATATCTGGTAAGAAATCATACCATTTCAATTCTTCTCGGGAAATCTTATAATCTGTGGGAACGGGAACAACATCTATGTTTGTATAACTTTTGAAATAATTCATAGCCCTTGGTAAATGTATTGCACTTGTGATTAAATATATTTTTTGTACTTCATCGCTTTCCAATAGTGTAAGCGTAAATTCCGCATTTTGCTTTGTGTTTTTGGCAAGTGGTTCTACATAAATATCGTTTGGTTTGACTCCCATTTTTAGCAATTCTTCTTTCATTATTTGAGCTTCTGGTATCTCCGTGCCTAGGAGTTTCCCGCCAGTTACAACAATAGGAATCTGTAAATTTTTGTAAAGTAAGAAACCTTCATAAACCCTTTTCATAGCGCTATCAGATAACTCTCCGGATCCTTCCCTTGGGGTTTCAGGAATTATTCCGCCTCCAAGTACAACTATTACCCCTTTTTCTTGAGTATCATCCAACTGAGAAACATTCACAGGAGGATATCTATTTTCCAACGGTAAAACAATTATTTTTGCAAACCACCCAGAAGAAAATATATAGATTACAATGCAAACCATTAAAAGAGAAAAAGATAGTTTTTTCCTTCTTATTAGCCCAATGATTAAAAATATTATGCAGAGTGAGATAAAAATACCTGGAATTTCTATGAAAGATGTAAAAATATCATAAAATATAATAAGCCCCCCTAAAAATATATAAAATGAATGTACTCAACATTACATAGAAACCTAGTGGAACCTTGGTGACTTTCTTTTTTGTGTTCGATAAAATAATTAGGATTATGCTGATAATTAATACCGGAAATATATAAATACCAATAAGAAGAGAGAGGACTGATAGAAATTTCACGTCTCCAAAACCCATTTTCCCATTTCGCCAATAATAAAAGGTGATTAAAAAGGTAATGATAGTAAAAATAAGATTAAAGTAATCAAAGTTTAGTAAAGCAATTGCTAAAATAACTACTATTCCTAGATCAGGAATGATAAAGGTGAAATAATCATATAACCCTATGTATAAAAGGCTATTAGCAAAAAACAAATTTTGCCAGTTAAAAGAGGTGAGTATGACAAACATATTTACAACTATATAAGATAAAACGATAATTAGGACCTTTTTATTCTTTCTCAGTGTTTTTTACACCTTTTCTATTACTTCCATTTCCTCTTTGGTTAAATTTTTGTTCAGAATTTCTTCAAGTCCATAAATGTACCACATGTACTTATCTTTTATTTCTTGGTATATACTTTTGGCTTCTTCGAATTTCTTAACCTTTAAGTAGGGGATAACCAATAACAATTTAAAGTGTTCATTTTCTTTATCTTGGTCTATATATTTTTCTAAGAAGTTTTGAACTTCTTTATATTTACCGTTTTCAAACATTACTTTAGCCCAAACTTCTATGTCGGTTGAATATTCAGGTGTTGTATTGAGAATTTCCTCTTTGAGTTCATTGGCTTCTGTAGTTCTCGATAATTTCTCATAAATAGTGGATAACTCATACTTACCCAATACGCTGTTGGGGAATCTATTTAGGAATTTTTCTAAAATGTGGGCGGCTTTTTCATAATCTCCTTTTTGCATGTAAGCATCTGCAATCATGAAGTAAGTTACGTAATTGTTGGGTGAAAGTTCTATTTCTTTTTTCCAGATTTCAGCAGCTTTTTCGTATTCGCCTAAATTAAAGTATAGTTCACCTAATTCAGACAAAGCTGCTATATTCCAAGGGTCTAATTTAACTGCTTTTTCTAAATACTCTTCCCCCTCTTCCATTTCGCCTTTTTCTACTAGCACTGAGCCCATTAATTCGTAGGCTGGAGCGAAACTTGGATCAATTTTGAGTATAAAATCTACGACATCTTTCACGAACTCAAAGTTCTTTTTATCGGCTTCCAATAAGACCGTGTCGAATAGTCCATTCAAGGAAATATGTACTAGGTCGGAGTAATTGATTTGGAACTCAGAAAAATAAGCCAAAAATTCGGAAAGGACGAAAGGATAAATCACAAAGTTGGAGGTTAAACCGGGTAAGTGTTCAACAAGTTTTTCGATTTTCTTTGCTTCTTCAATAAATTTTGAGTTGTTTTTTAAGTCAGCCTTCATTAACTCAAAATCTCCTTCGTACAAGAACTCACAAAGCAAGATTGGAAAAGGGGTTAAATCAGTTATTTCAATCTCTTCTTCTCCAATGTTAAACTTTACTATATGCTCCATGGGTATCTCCTCCTCTTTTAGTTGAATTACAGTTTTTAGAAATTTTAAAACTTTATAAATAGCGCCCCTTCGCCCCGCTGCCCACCCTAATTTTATTTTTAAATTAGCTAAGTAGGATGTTGTTGCTGTTATTTTTTATTATACCATAATTAAGAATTATTAAGAAAATTTATTTACATTTTTTTGCATTTCAGATTATTAAACCAAATAAAATAGGCTCTAATTGTAGAAACGACTAAAATTTCTCAAGAGCTTGAAAGAATAACTATAAAATTACTTTGTAAAATTATAAAAAGCAGGCTTACGCCTGCCTTCTTAATTATTGTCAGTTTTATTCAATTTTGATCTCTTTTCCTTCACCTTTAGCTGTCTCAACTTTTGGTATAGTTAGTTTCAAAACTCCATTTTCATATTCAGCTTTAATTTTGTCTTTGTCAATGTACTCTGGTAGTCTTATAGTTCGTTCAATTCTACCAAAGTATCTTTCTCTCCTATATACGTTCCCTCTTTTTACTTCGTCGGATTCTTTCTTTTCTGCGGATATGGTTAATAGATCGTTGTTTAATTGAACTTTTATATCTTTTTTGTTTAAACCAGGTAATTCACACTCTACGATGTAATCATCGTCAGTTTCATACACATCCATCTCACCACGAGAGGTCGTTCCAAAAGGCAATGATCTAAAGAAGTCTTCAAACTCTCTATTGAAGAAATCAAATGGAGATAACAAGTCTTCTCTGTCATCTCTGTCGTCTCTTCTTCTTTCTAACATTTGTCACCGCCTCCCTTTTAACTGTTTATTATTTTCACTAAAATTATATATCAAAAAAATCTTTTGTGTCAAGAGAGTCTTTAAAAAAGGTTATGATTGTTTTTAATTGACAATAAAAGCTTTATATTAATACTAAATTTAAATATAATAAAAGATTTAATCACTTGTTATCTATAAGTGATAATTATTTAGGGTTCGCTTCTTTAAGATAATTAAGTAAGTTATAGTTAGTCCATCTGAGAGGGTATGTATTATGATAGGATAGATCAAGCTATTTGAAATTTGAAAGGTGTATCCCAAAATCGATCCCATTATGATCCTTCCTGGTAAAAGACCTATAAATTGTTTTATACTTTCTCTGCCAAAGAAGAGATTGTTTAAATGGGCAAAAACAAAGATTGATGTTGCTATGATCGTTGCATATTCAATAGAAAAAACTGAACCGGGTAAAAACATTCTTATATTTCCTTGGATAAATCCTCTATAAAATAGCTCTTCAGATGGTCCTACCACCAACCAAACATGTAATAACATAATTTTGTTATTTTGAAAACTTCCGTAGGGAATCTTCATGAGATCAGAAAGACTCATTTTTCTCATACTAAATAAAGATCCTATTATTAAAATTAAAGAAATTAGAAGCATAAACAGTCCTTTTTTAAAATTTCCTATTTGAAATCCAGCCTGTTGGAAGTTTATTGGTGAAAGATAGATAAGAAAGATTGAAATAGCAATACTGAAGATTCCTAAAATAAAATTTCCTAAATAAATACCTTTTCTTTTTAGAAAAAATCGACCTATTGCATATATTAGTAAATAGTAGATAACAACTAAGATGATAAATCTAATAAAGAGCATATATTCACCAACCTTTGTGTTAGCGCCCCTTCGCCCCGCTCCCCACCCTTCTAAGGAAAGGGACCTGCGGTCCCTTAGACCCGCTTTCTACCCTTCTGAGGAAGGGACCTTCGGTCCCTCGCCCGGAAGGTGGGAGGGCTCCGCCCTGTGACCCTTTTAAGATCAAAATCTTATTTTTGAAAATAATTAAGTTTTTAAAATATTAATTTTATCTAGGTTTGCGCCCCTTCGCCCCACTCCCCACCCTTCTAAGGAAAGGGACCTGCGGTCCCTTAGACCCGGCTCCGCACTTTAAATGTCTGTATC
The DNA here is from genome assembly GCF_000018605.1 of Petrotoga mobilis SJ95. NCBI lineage: Bacteria > Thermotogati > Thermotogota > Thermotogae > Petrotogales > Petrotogaceae > Petrotoga > Petrotoga mobilis. The sequence goes on from NC_010003.1 coordinate 1,676,873, forward strand.
TTTAATTTAATTATACAATATTAGGATGCTTAATTTTAATCAATATGATTAACCGATGCAATAAGAATTAAAAGGAAATATTGATTTATTTGACTTTGTCTTTTTTTTAAACTATAATTAGTTTGGGATATTAAATCCTTTAAAAACATTAGTAAAAAAGAATGGTTCCGTTTCGGAGGAATTATATGTCAATTTATGCCTTAACATCTTTGATAGTCTTCATAATTGTCGTTGTAGGAATGGTTTTTCAGAAAATAGATAGAACGCTTATTGCAATGTTGGGGGCTATTTTTCTATTAGGAACAGGGATTTTCCCTGACCAAATTGGTGCAATAAAAGAGTACGTGGATTATAACACTCTGTTATTGCTGCTTGGAATGATGGTATTTGTTGAGACTTTAAGAAAGACAGGTATATTTACCTTCTTAGGTCTCTCCATGTTAAGATTGTTTGGGAATAACACCTATACCTTATTCATCTCTCTAATTTTTTTGGTTGCTTTATTTTCTGGCTTTATTGATAACGTTACTACTGTTTTAGTTTTTATTCCAATGACTTTTGCCATTACGGATTCATTAAATATTAATTATCTCCCTTTTGTTTTAGGAGAAATTTTCGCATCAAATATTGGAGGTATGGCAACTATAATTGGTGATCCTCCTAATATTATGATTGCTTCTGCGGCAGGTTATTCTTTCTCAGAGTTCGCTCTTATTATGTATCCGGTTACATTGATCAATTTAGTATTCGCCATTCTCTTATTGATATATTTCTTCAAGGAAGATTTATCCGTTAAAATAGACAAAGAAGTGATTAAAAACTTTGATGTATCTCATATTGTAGAAAACAAAAAGGAATTTATCTTGTCTATACTTTTGTTTGGTGCAGTTATCGTGGCTTTTGCTTTACAACATGAGCTTAATTTAGAAAGCTCAACCGTTGCCTTAGCGGGTGGTTTTTTTTCATTATTTATTCTTAGGCCAAAGGATTTGAAAGATACATTATCTAAAGTTGAATGGGAAAATATTTTATTTTTCTTTGCTTTATTTTTAATTGCCGGTGCACTTGAAGAAACGGGTATCATTAACGCTTTTTCTAATATGCTTGTCAATTTTGCTGGTGGCTCTTTACTGTTATTTAGTTTTTCCATTCTAACAATTTCTTCTTTCTTTACTGGTTTCCTAAATAATGTTCCTTTAGTGGCTGCAATGATACCTGTCATTGAAAAATTATCTATTTCTGAATCTTCCATATTTAGTAATCTTGACCCCATTTGGTATTCATTATCATTGGGGGCTTGCTTGGGAGGGAACTTAACTCCAATAGCCGCTTCAGCGAACGTTATAGCGTTAGGTCTCTTAACCCAATTTAAAGGGAAAACAATTTCTTTTTGGGAGTTTTCTAAATACGGTTTGATAATATTATTAGGGAATATAGTAATTTCTGGAATATATGTAAATTTCATTTTTTTCTGATTTCTTACCCTTATAAGCTGGGATCAGGGATGAATTGGTCCAGATTTTTTTCCTTAGAAGGGTGGGAAGCGGGGCTAAGGGGGGTTATTTATAAAGTTCTTAAAGTTTCTAATGACAGTAAAAATATTAGATCAGGAGGAACCTTTAATTTATGTCACAAACTGAACTAATAACCCTTATAGTATTCGCTGTAGTATTGTTTTTTATCATCACTCACAAAATTAACAGAACCATTATTGCCATGCTTGGAGCTTCGGTGCTTATTATATTCGGAGTTTTTCCTGACGAAATTGAAGCTATAAGAAATTATATTGATTTCAACACCCTTCTTTTACTGCTCGGGATGATGTTATTTGTAAGCGTTATTCGTAGAACTGGCCTTTTTTCATATGTAGGTATTAAGACTTTGAAAATATTTGGACATAACGGATACATGTTGTTTATTTCCTTAACTTTTTTGGTTGCATTAATTTCAGGTTTCATTGATAATGTTACTACGATACTTGTTTTTATACCTATTACCTTTGCTATAACGGATTCTTTAAAAGTCAATTATTTCCCTTATGTTTTAGGTGAAATTTTTGCATCGAATATTGGAGGAATGGCAACCATCATTGGCGATCCACCCAATATTATGATAGCTTCAGCTGCAGGATTTTCCTTTTCAGAATTTGCTTTAGTTATGTACCCAATTGCAATAATGAATCTCTTGTTCATGGATATGCTTTTTATATTCATTTTTAAAAAAGATCTTCAAATCAAATTTGATAAAGAGAGTATAAAAAGTTTTGATACGTCCCATTTGATCGAAGATAAAAGAAGATTTTTCCTGTCCATAATTCTTTTTGTAAGTGTAATAATCGCTTTTTCTACTCAACACTTTTTAGGTTTGGAGAGTTCTACAATTGCAATAGTAGCAGGATTCTTCTCTTTACTACTATTAGCGCCAAATCAGGTGAGGGATACTTTGAATGAAGTTGAGTGGGAAAGTCTTTTATTCTTTTTTGGTTTATTTCTCATTACAGGGGCGATGGAAGAAACAGGACTGATAGCTAATTTATCCGATGTCATGGTAAAAGTTGCTGGAGATTCGGTAAAATCTTTCACTTTGTTTATTTTACCTGTTGCTAGCTTAATTTCGGGATTCATTGATAATATTCCTTTTACAGCTACTATGATTCCCGTTGTTCAACATTTACAAGTGGTACAACCCGGTATTTTCAGTAATTTAGATCCAGTATGGTATTCTCTTGCGATGGGTGCATGTTTAGGTGGAAATGCAACTTCCATCGGTGCATCCGCTAATATAATTGGACTCGCTATGTTAACCCAGTTTAAGAATAAAACTATCTTGTTCAAAGATTTTGCTAAATACGGATTTTTACTTGTATTAGGAAATATAGTTATCTCAGAAATTTATTTATTATTATTGTTTTTTTAGAAACTTTTGGTGGATTATAGGGTGGGGAGCGGGGCAAGGGGCGCTAACAAAGACTAAACACGACTTACAAGAAAACTAAGCAAACAATTAATCCAAAAAAATGGTTTTTAAAAGGGTCACAGGGCGGAGCCCTCCCCCTGCCAGTTTAAGGGACCGCAGGTCCCTTCCTTAGAAGGGTGGGGAGCGGGGCAAGGGGCGCTAAAGAAGCTTTCTAAAGGCATTAACAAAAGAACAATACTAAAAGGGGGAATACTTTTATGAAAACACTTTTATTGAAAAATGGATACATTTATCCTATTTCTAGAGAACCATTTGTCGGAGATATTTTGATAGAAGATGGCATAATCAAGCAAATAGGGGAAGATCTGCAGGTTAAAGCAGAAGAGGTAATAGATGCAACAAATAAGTATATCCTACCAGGATTTATCGATGCACATTCCCATATTGGTTTGTTTGAAGAAGGTGTTGGAGCCTCTTACCAAGACGGAAATGAAGCGACGGACCCTGTTACACCACAAGTTAGGGCGATTGATGCCTTTTATCCCGAAGACGCTGCTATAAAAAGAGCTCTATCTGGGGGGGTTACAACGGTGATGATAGTGCCAGGTAGTGCAAACCCCATTGGAGGTCAGGGGGCTATATTGAAGTTAAATTCTCAAATAACCGATGAAGCTATTTTAAGAGAACCTGCTGGCCTTAAAATGGCTTTGGGTGAAAATCCTAAAAGAGTATATGGTTCTTACAACAAAACTCCATCTACTAGGCTAGGAAATGCTGCAGTAATAAGAGATTATTTTACTAAAGTTAGAAATTATATTGAAAAGAAGAAATCTGCAGAAAAAGAAGGGAAAGCTTTTACTGAGACAGACATCAAATTTGAAATTGGCGAGAAAGTTCTAAATAAGCAAATTCCAGCAAGGATTCACGCACACAGAAAAGACGATATTTTAACTGCGATAAGGTTATCTGAAGAATTTGGGTTTGACCTGGTTATTGAACACGCAACAGAGGCTTATAAAATCCCTGATTTTATTAAAGAAAAAAATATTCCATTGATTTTGGGACCTCTACTAGGTTTTAGAACAAAATTGGAAACCAGAGATATGCGGTTTGAGTCGATAAAAATAATTAATGAGAAGGGAATCTTAGCTGCGTTGATGTGTGATCATCCTGTAACTCATTTAGAACACGCTTCAATACAAGCAGCTACTGCCTTAAGGTATGGAGCCAAGGAAGAAGACTTGCTAAAAATGTTAACGATAAATCCAGCTAAAATTCTAAAGATAGAAAAACGTTTAGGAACTATTGATGAAAGCAAGGACGCAGATTTGGTTTTGTGGAGCGGTCATCCTTTTGACCCCAGAAGCATTGTAGAAAAGACACTGATAAATGGAACTGTGGTTTATGAATCGTAAAATTACTCGCTAATTTTGTTTTAATTAACCATAATCACCTATTATTGTCTATTTTTGCCTATAAACTACTCTCCTGAGGTTTGAAAAAAATTTCATAGTGAGTTACTATATATAATAGTAGTTATCTTTTAAAGGAGAGTGAAAAAATGAAGGCTATTGTAAAAGCCAAACCAGGAAAAGGGTTAACCCTAATGGAAGTAGAAGAACCAACTTTACAGTTTTCACACGATGTAAAGATTAAAATTTTAAAAGTATCGGTATGTGGGACTGATGTACATATTTACGAATGGAATGATTGGGCAAAAGACCGAATTAAGCAATTCCCACAAATCGATGGCCATGAATTTGTTGGAAGGGTAATCGAAGTTGGAAATGAAGTTAAAAGCGTTAAACCTGGAGATTTAGTTGTTTCAGACAGTCATATACCTTGTGGTTATTGTCATCAGTGTAGAACAGGAAATATGCATGTATGCCAGAATTTAAAGATCTTAGGAGTAGATAGAGATGGCGTTTTTTCTGAATACGCCGTTCTACCAGATACAGTTTTGATAAAAATCGACGAAAGTATACCTTTAAAATATGCATCTGTGATGGAACCTTTGGGAAATGCGATTTTTACAACAACTGCAGCCGATCTTAGAGGTAAAGTAGTTTTAATTGCCGGAGCGGGACCTATTGGCGCTATGGCGATAGAAATTGCCAAATTATCCGGAGCAGCTTTCATTATAGTAAGTGAACCTTCTGATTACAGGATCAATATGGCAAAATCTTTAGGGGCTGATTTAGTTATAAATCCGAAGGAGAAGTCTGTAGTTGAAGAAGTATTAAAAATAACCTCTGGATTGGGAGCAGATGTCTTTCTTGAAATGTCAGGAAATGAAAACGCTTTGAATGATGGTATAAAATCATTAAAAAGCACAGGAGTGGCATCTATCTTAGGGGTTTATCCTGAAAGCAAGATAAAGTTTGAAATGAATACCGCAGTTTTTAAAAATCTTACTATTCACACGATTACTGGAAGAAAGATGTTTGAAACGTGGTATATGGCTATAAACTGGCTGAAATATCATAAATTGGATTTAAGTAAAGTCGTTACGCATGAATTTGACTTTGAAAATTTTGAAGAAGCTTTCGAATTGATGGCCAGTGGGAAAAGCGGTAAGATAGTTTTAAACGTTACAAAAGAGGAGGAGGTTTGATTATGGATTTTTATGAACAATTGAGAGAAGAGTTGAAAAAGCTCGAAGACTCTGGTTTACTTATCACCATAAGAACACTTGAAAGTGCACAAGGCGCTTGGATCAATATCAATGGTAAAAAGGTTTTAAATATGTGTTCTAACAATTATTTGGGTTTGGCAAACAACGAAAGGCTTAAAGAAGCTGCTATTAATGCGATTAAAAACTGGGGTGTAGGTCCAGGTGCAGTTAGAACAATAGCTGGGACTATGAAGATTCACGAAGAATTAGAAAAAAAGCTAGCGGAATTTAAAAAAGTAGAGGCAACTCTCGTTGTTCAATCTGGGTTCAACGCAAATCAAGCAGTTATTCCTACTATAACAAACGAAGAAGATGGCATTTTATCAGATGAACTTAACCACGCTAGCATAATAGACGGTGTTAGATTATCAAAGGCAAAAAGATATATTTGGAAACATAAAGATTTAAACTCCTTGGAAGAGCAACTGGTTAAGGCTCAAAGGGATAATTGTAGAAGAAAATTAATTATAACTGACGGTGTTTTTAGTATGGATGGAGATATTGCGCCTCTACCAGGAATTGTAGAATTAGCCAAAAAATATGATGCTTTAGTAATGGTGGATGATGCACATGGGGAAGGAGTACTAGGAGAAAACGGTAGAGGAATAGCGGATCATTTCAATTTGACAGAGGAAGTGGATATAGAAATTGGAACTTTATCGAAAGCTTTTGGAGTGGTAGGCGGATTTATAGCAGGTAAAAAAGTATTAATTGATTATTTGAAGCAACAAGCAAGGCCCTTTCTATTCTCTAGTTCTTTATCTCCAGCAGAAACGGCTGCCGCTTTAGAAGCAACAAAAATACTTTATGAATCTGACGATTTAGTGAAAAAGCTGTGGGATAATGCAAAATATTTTCAAAGTAAGATAAAAGAAATGGGCTATGATATCGGAGGCACTGAAACTCCTATAACCCCTGTGATGATATATGATGAAAAGAAAACAAAAGAATTTAGCTCAAAACTATATGAAGAAGGAATTTTTGCGTCTAGTATAGTTTATCCCACCGTTCCAAAAGGTAAAGCCAGGATAAGGGTAATGATAAGCGCATTACACAGTAAAGAAGACTTAGACTTTGCTTTAAGCAAATTTGAAAAAATAGGTAAAAGTCTTGGTACTCTATAAATAAATTGTTGTGTAATTTTTAATTTTTATGATATAATAAATAAGAAAATGTTTTTTGTAATTTCAATAATTTTAAATTTAGAAATTAGATTTAAAGTAAGTTTTAGAGATTCTATAGGTAGTAAAATATATAAAGATAGGAGGGATTGTGGTGAAATCAAAAATTGTTTTGGTATTGGTGTTAACAGTATCTCTTTTTGCGATGGCTTCTTTAACCCTTGATTGGGGAAGAGTATACACCCTTGGTGGATCTCAGGAGATCTTCGATGTAAAATCTACAGATGAGGGGGTATATCTTTTTGGATACACCAATGAAAAAGGATTCAACGAAGATATTTTAATTTTGGAATTCGATCAAGAGGGTAACGTAGTTTATGAAAACAAGTTAGGTGGAAATTACAACGATTGGGCAAATCAAGGAATTTTAACTTCTGATGGTGATATGCTCTTGGTTGGAACATCGAATTCTTACGGAAGTGATTCAGATTTCTACGTTTCAAAAATAGGTAACAACAAATTCTCTACGAACATTAATAAACTAGGTAACGACAAAGGTTCAGCTGTTGTAGAAGTAGAGGATGGCTATGTTGTAGTAGGCTATGGTTCCGATCCTGATACATTAAACATGCGAGGAAAAATGGTAAAATTGAATAAAGAAGGAAAAGTTGTATTTGAAAAGTGGCTTCCTTACTTTGTTGCTGGCTCTGATACTAAACCTTTGAGTATTCAAAAAACTTCAGACGGTAATTTCATCATTGCAGGCACGGTAGTACAATTATTTGAAAATAAGACCAAATTTTATTTGGCTAAGGTTGATCCCAATGGAGAAGAAATCTGGACCAAAGTTTTTGCTCCTAGAGATTATGCTAGAGGCTTCGATGTTAAAGAAGTATCTGGAGGCTACGTAGCCGTTGGTTATGAAGGTTCATGGGATTCAAAATGGTCAGATATCTATGTTGTAAAGGTTAACCCAGAGGGACATATTTTATGGGAAGGTTTTTACGGAGATGTAGAAAGTGATCACGGTTATTCAGTTGCCGTAGGTCCAAATGGATATATATATGTTGCAGGATACGTTACAACCCTGAACGGCGACAAAGATTTTGCTATACTTGAATACGATAATAACGGTAATTTATTGAGCGAAAAATCTCTTGGTGGATACGGCGATGATGTCGCTTATGCCATAGATATTGATGATAATGGTAACCTCTATGTTGCTGGATATTCTCAATCATCAGATTTGGGTGCAGATGCTCACAAAGATGTCTTTATTTTAAAATACACAGTAAAATAAATTTTAAACCGCCCCTATAAAATGTTGGGGCGGTTTTTATTTTAACTACCTTATTTTATCTTTTTGCTTCAAATAAATTCTTAAGTTTATAGCATCAGCCGGATTTATGCCAGGTATCCTTAAGAGTTGTCCAAAAGTTTCTGGCTTAATTTTTTTCAATTTTTCTTTAGCTTCATAGGCAATGTTGTTAATTTTGTCATATTCTATATCGCTTGGTATCTTTTCCTTTTCGAGCTCTTTCATTTTTGCGATCTCATCTTGCATCCTTTGAAAATATCCGTTATATTTGAAGTGAATGTCGATTTGTTCGATAACTTCCTTTTCTTCAACTGCTTCTTCGTCTAAGTGTTTTAAATCAGTATAAGATATTTCGCTTCTTTTGAGTAATTCACTCATGTGAACAGGCTGAGTGATTTTTGAAGAGCCTTTTGAGGCTAAAATGTCGTTAACTTGATTAGGTGATACTTTAATTTGGTCCAATCTCTCAATTTGATGATTTATTAGGTTTTCTAATCTATGAAGTTGTTCGTATTGTTCTTTACTCAATAAACCGTATTTGTATCCATACTTATACAACCTTAAATGAGCGTTATCATGTCGGAGCAACAACCTGTATTCAGCGCGGGAAGTTAGCAATCTGTATGGCTCATCTACTCCTTTTGTGATAAGGTCGTCGATAAGAACCCCAAGGTAAGCCTCGGACCTGTCAAGAACAAAAGGTTCTTCCCCCCTGATTTTTAAAGCAGCATTAATTCCTGCTAGAAGCCCTTGACCTGCGGCTTCTTCGTAACCGCTTGTACCATTGATTTGGCCAGCTAAGAATAATCCTTCTATTTTTTTTGTTTCAAGGTTGTGTTTCAATTGGATCGGATTTACAAAATCGTATTCAACGGCATAAGCAGGCCTTTCAATTATAGCATTTTCTAAACCAGGTATAGTTTTCAAAATCTCAATCTGCGCTTCAAAAGGTAAACTCGTACTCAATCCATTTAAATAGATCTCTTTTGAATGTTTGGATTCCGGTTCAAGGAAAAATTGATGGGTATCCTTATTGAATTTCATAACTTTATCTTCAATGGAAGGGCAATACCTAGGACCAATGGACTGGATTAATTTCACATCTCCATACAAAGGAGAGAATGCGATATATTTTCTAATAACTTCGTGGGTCTTGCTGTTGGTTCTCCCTAAATAACAAGGATAATCCTTTGTTAAGACTCTTGGTTGACTCCAGTAAGAAAAAGCGAGAGGTTCATCAGCGGTTTCTTGGATATCAAATTTAGAAAAATCGATAGAATCTTTTCTCACCCTTGCAGGTGTCCCCGTTTTAAATCTCGATACTTCCAAACCTTCTTTAATTAAAGAATATGTCAAGGAATTTGCGGGAAGTTCTCCCATTCTTCCTGCTTCGAAGGTGTTCCTACCAACAAAAATTTTACCTCTCAAAAATGTTCCTGTAGTTAAAATCACGACTTTAGCAAAGTATTTCATTCCTAATTCTGTTTCTAACCCTATTATTTTACCGTTTTCTACTAGAATATTTTTCGCTATTCCATGTCTCAGAATCAGATTATCTGTGGTTTCTAATATTTCTTTCATTCTTTGTGAGTAATCGTATTTGTCGATTTGAGCTCTTAAAGCCCTAACAGCGATACCTTTACTTGTATTTAGCATTCTGATGTTGATCATCGTTTCATCAGTTACCTTTGCTTGTACTCCGCCAAGTGCATCTATCTCCCTTGCTACAACCCCCTTAGCGGGGCCTCCAATGGCAGGATTACATGGAGCCCATCCTAAAGTGTCTAAATTTATATTCAATATTAAAGTATTCATTCCCATTTTAGCTGAGGCTAAAGCAGCTTCAATCCCGGCGTGGCCTGCTCCTACAACAATAACATCAAAACTGTTTTCTTTGTTTTCCAAAAATCATACCTCCATTTTTTATACTTTCTTTAGCGCCCCTAGGGAGTTTATCTTTTTTCTATGTTTTATTATAGCACACAATGTTTAAAATACCTTTTCACCTTCGAAGATGGTTTCTTTCACGTTCAGGTCTTTGTCTAAAATGACAAGGTTTGCATAGTAGCCAACTTCAATCCTTCCCTTATCGTAAATATGTAGGTCTTGAAGTGCGTTGTATGAGGATACCTTTGCAAGCTCTTGTAGTGTACAATTGGTAAATCTTTTAAAATTTTTGACACCTTCGTTGAAAAGTAGTGTACTTCCCGCGATTGTTCCATCACTAAGTGTTGCTTTGTTGTTTTTTACAGTGACGCTTAAACCACCCAATTCGTATTCACCGTCTTGTAACCCTGCAGCGGCTATAGAATCGGTTATCAATATAATTTTGTCTGCTCCTTTTATTTTGTATACCAACATCACAAACTCAGGAGAAAGATGAATCCCATCACATATCATTTCTATATTAAAATCAAAATAAAAGCCAGAACCTGTTCCCCCTATGTTACGATGATGTAGCGGTGTTAATGCGTTTGAAAAATGGGTGATTCTGTTAACTCCTGATTCGAAAGCTTTTTTGAAGATATCAAAATTCGCAGAAGTATGACCTAATGAGATCACTACATTCTTTTCTTCAAGATAATTTATTGCTTCAATAAAACCGTTAACCTCCGGTGCCATGGTTATTAATTTTACTTTATCGCTAATTATCTCTTTTAGTTCCTCCAAGGAAGGATCTCTTATATACTGAGGGTTCTGAGCTCCTTTTTTTTCTACATTTATATAAGGACCTTCCAAATGAATCCCTTCGATTGAAGAATTCACATCTTCTATACTGTCCAAAACTTTTAAAATCTGTTCTTTAGTGGCTGAGACCGTTGTTGGTAAAAAAGTAGTTACACCATATGAAAAATTATTTTTTGCCCAACTTTTGAACTCTTCCTTTGTTGCATGCATCGTATCTATACCCTTTTGTGCATGAGTGTGGGGGTCTACAAAGCCAGGCATAATGATGGTATCGAAATCTTTATAACCATAATCTTTTCTTATAACTCCAGAAATCGTTTTGCCTTTTATTTCGATATCTCCGGTATATTCTCCGTTTATAGGATCCACAATTAAAACGTTTTCTAATTTCATATTTATCTCACCCCCCCAATTTGACAGATTTCGAAAGGTTCTTGGGTGAATCTGGATTGTACCCCATTTTTATCGCCTTTTTGTAACCTAAATACTGTATGGGAATGAGCCTTAGAGGAGCTTCAAATCCTTTCATGTTTGGGATTTTTACGTCTCCATCAGCAGAAATCATTAAGACTTTTCCCCCCAACCTTTCGATATCATTGATCAATTCTTTCTCTTCTTTCATACCCTTTGCGTTTATGATAACCAACGTTTTTTTTGTGAGTGTCGATATAGGCCCGTGTCTGTACTCTAACGGCTCATGATATTCAACGTACTGTAAAGCCATCTCTTGTAATTTAAGGGCGCCTTCTTTTGAAATGCCATAATTTTCATCGTACCCAAGAAAGACAAAATGTTCATACTTTTCTAAAGCTAACTGATCAATAATCTTTTCGGAATCTTCTAAGATTTTTTCACTGTAATTATAATAATCATTTTTTTCTATCCCGTTTAGCAACATTGCCAGTATAAAAACAAAAGACCCGGTCATAACAACACTGTTTTCTGCAGTAAAATCTAAAGTTATATTTTCTTCACATTGTTGAGTGATTGAAGAATTCTTTGAAGACGTTATTCCTATGGTTTTCATGCCTTTTTGACTTAATTTTTTTGCCGCTAAAACAGTTTCAGTTGATTCACCGGTTCTGGTTATTAAAATTGCAACATCACTGTCAGGAATATCATCAAAAAGCATAACATGTCCACCGGTGAGCACTTTTGCTTTATAGCCATTTTTGTTCAATATTTCTTTCATTATAAATCCAATGTTGTATGAAGAACCACATCCAACAAAAAGATATTTTTTCTCTTTTGAAAAAGAAAAATCAAGCTCATTTAACTTACTTAAGAGATTGGGGATTCTTCTTATTTCATCTAATGTATAGTAGTGCACTTTTATACTACCTCCTCAGAAAAATCTTATGCCTTTCTGACTATCTTGAATTTGTATTTATCCCCTCTGTAAACTGATTTAACGTATTCAATACACTTTTTATCTTCTATATAGGTATATCTCGTTCTCAATGCAGCAATAGATCCTTCACTTTGGGCCAAATATTTAGCTTGTTCTTTGTTTAAAGTTGTTACCTCGAGAGTTTCTACGGCATGAGTGAATTTTATACCATATTCGTTATTTAGTATTCTATATAACGATTCTTTTGACATATCTCTTTCTATTACGTTCAATACCCTTATATCTGCATTGGGATTCAAGTATGCTGTTTCGATTGCATAAGGCTCTTCATCTAAAAATCGAATTCTTTTTAATAGCACTACTCTCCCGTCTTTTGGAACTTTAAACTCTTCAACTAACTCGGGAGGAATTTCTATTAGCCTGTTTTCTAATACAACGGATTTAGTTGAATGGCCTTGTTTAATTGCTTCATCGGTAAAACCTGTTAGCCTGGTTAATTCTTCCTCTTGTTTTTGTCCTGTATAAAACGTACCTTGTCCTCTTTTTCTTGTTATTAACCCTTCTTTTGAGAGTTCTTCCAACGCTCTTCTTACCGTCAAACGTGAAACACCAAATTTATTGCATATCTCGTTCTCTGTCAACAACCTATCTCCTTTTTTATAATCTTCCTCTAATTCTCTTTTTAAGTCCAGATAAAGTTTATAATAGAGAGGAATAGGGGCTTCTTCCATTTTAATCTCACTCCCTTCTTATTGGTATATTCCAATTATATAATAGTTATAACAATAAGTCAAATTTAAGATTGATTTTTCTGAATTGAATGTGCTAAAATACTTGAGGAAGATTGCGGGGCGAAGGGGCGCTAAATTAGTTTGTTGAAGGAGGCTAAAAAATGCCATATTTAAAGGTAACCACAAATAAAAAGATAGATAACAAAGAAGAATTGTTAAGTATTCTTTCAAAGGAAGTTGCTAACGTTCTTGGTAAACCAGAATTTTATGTTATGGTTAGTTTAGAAGATAGTGCTCATATTCACTTTCAAGGAAGCTCAGATTTAGCAGCTTTTGTGGAATTAAGGAGCATAGGTTTGCCTGAATCACAAACAAAAGATCTCTCTAAGTTACTCTGTCAATTACTAGAGCAACAATTGAATATACCAAAAGATCGCGTGTATATAAACTTCTTAGATATTAAAAACACGATGTGGGGTTGGAAAGGGGATACATTTTAGTTTTAATGAAAAATATTTAACAAATATGCAATTGTTAATGATTTAAAAAAATTAGATAGTAGGGAGCCACCCGCCATGTATAAAGACGAATTAGAAATGCTCGTAAAATTTTTAGGGGAAGACCTATTAAAAGAAGAAAATCAAAAAAAACTTCAAGAACTTGTTTTTAACGAAATTAAAAGAAAAGAAGATTTTCAGTCAACACACGAATTACTCAAAACACTTGAAAGTTATGAGTTAAGGGACTTTTTATATTCAAAACTTTTAGAAAGTTATTTTTCTATTTTCAATATTATTTACGAAAAAGGTAGCCTAAAATACGGAGACGAAAATTACAAAGTTACCATAGATAACGAAACCTTCGATTCTCTTATTGAAATACTGGATGAATCAGAAATAAATGGAGAAATTCTATTTTACCTTCTCTCTAACGATTTAAAAAAGAGAGTAGAAATAATACAACAATTGATAAGCGGAAGATCAAAAAAAGAGTGGAATGAAGAAGAATTAAAAAGCTTTGTAAAAAACTTAAAGCCACTAACAACAAGGTTTCTTGAATTATTGATCGAAAAAGGGAAGTTGAAGTCTGAAGAAATCATGGAAACCTTAGAATTGAAGAACAAAAAATCAGTTTCCGCCCTGGTAAGCGCCATAATCAGAAACGGCCCGAACGATAAAGAAAAATTAATTTTTAAAGACAGTGAGTACATATGTATTAATGAAAAGTACAGAAACAAAATTTTTGAAATTATGAATAATAAAAAATAAAAGCAGGATAAAGTTCATCCTGCTTTTATTAGCAATATATATAAATTGGATGAAAACGAATGGTGGGTGCGGTAGGGATTGAACCTACGGCCTCTTCCGCGTCAAGGAAGCGCTCTCCCACTGAGCTACGCACCCTTTTCCAATCGTATAAAGTATAACATATTTTTTTAACTCTGTCAACAAAATGCGGGCTCTTTGTCAAATATGGTTGATAGAATAGACTGAAGAGATGATGAAAAAGGTAATACAGCGATTTTTTGTTGAGTAGTTTCAGCTCAGAAAGGATAACTGTTTGCAATATGTTGTTCCTTCTGTGATGAAATTTGGTAGTTTTATGAATCTTTCTGGCATCACTCCTAATAGAACTTTTTTGGTATATCTCAAAACTTCCTTGAATCCAAAACTTATTCTTTTTATTAATTTTATGTGTGTATGTCGTCCTTCTACTTTAGCCGTCGTTGTTCTATTAACGAAATATTGGAGTATTTCTTTTTCCCACCTTATATATGTTTTGGCCCATCTCCATACCTGAGGATCTTCACTTTCTTCCATCTTCTCTATCAATATGTGTAATCTTCTTTTCCCTTCTTCATACGTTTCTGCTTTATACATCCATTTCAACATTAGTAGGTATCTATAATACTCTTTTAGATATGGATGTTCCTTCAATGTTTTGTATAATTTCTTTACCTTTTTCTTCTCTTTTAATAATTTCTTTCCATTCAAAAAGAATAATTTTACAGGTATCTTTTTATTGTTATTCGTTACTTCTTCTTCTATCTTTATACTTTCTCTTAGCTTTTTCTGTGCGTCTTTTACTACATGAAAATGGTCCGCTACTACTTTCACTCCAGGTAATTCTTCTTTGACTGCATTCTTAAACGAGGCTCTCATATCGATAGCTACTTCTGTTATCTTTTGCTTTATTTCATACGGTATTTTATTTAAAAATCCTTTCAACTCTTCTTTTTTGTCTGACTTCAATATCGCTATTGTGTTTGAGGTGTTTAATTCTACTATCGTCGTCACCATCTTAAACCCTCTAAATGAGTGTTCATCTATCCCTAACTTTATATCTTCCATATCTTGAAATTTCGTCCAATCTACTTTTACTTCAATCGAATCTAATAAATTACTCACAGTTCTCACACTTACACCAAACTCTTTCGCGGTTGCTGATATGCTCATCTTACGCAAACCCTTTACAATGTTTTCTGTCTCTGCTCTTGTTATTCTTTGCCATCTATAACTTATCTTCTCATCTCTGAAAGTTTTCCCTGTTTTTTTACACATGTATCTTTGTGGTCTGTGTATCAGATATATTCTTTGTGTTCCAACTTTGCCAGCCTTGATAATCCTTTCTTTTGCTTTACCGTTACGTACTATGTATTCTCGCTTGTCTTTACATCCTTTACATTTATACGGACATTCTGGTATCTTTACCTTTTTCGAATATTTCACTTCAAAGTAAATCTCTCCCTCTTTTCTCAAATCTTTTCTCTCTTCTATGATATTTGATGATACAATATAAGCATAAACAACTATTTTCTTTAAAAAATGAGTGGGTAGTAGAACGCTTATTCTTTCTGAACTTTTAAGTTCGTTTAAAAGTTTGTTCGCTACCCACTTTCCGCCCATAAATCCGATACTTGATTGACCTTTCAAGGCCGTATTAGAAGGATGATTGCAAAAGGCGGATCCTCAAACAATACTAAAGCGAGGTGAAAAAATATGTATTTTGTAGGTATTGATATTTCTAAAAACTCTTTTCATTACTACATCTCCGATTCAGGTAGGACCAAAATCGATAGTGGTAAATTCAAACAGAATATGAGTGGTTTCACCACTTTCGACAAAATTCTTAAAAAGTTCAACAAAAGAGAGATTATAATTGGTATGGAATCCACTTCTATTTACCATCAACATTTGTTTTCTTATTTACTTAAACACGATTATGATGTCCATATCATTAATCCCCTTTTGTTGAAAGAATTCAGAAAAAGTGAAACTCTTCGCCATTCTAAAAACGACAACATTGATTCCAAGCTGATCTCCATTTGGCTGAAAGAAAAGTATCCAGACAACATCCCTTCTTCTAAGGAGATAGATAATTTCACTCAATACTCTCGCGAGATCATTAACCTTTCTGAGGAGATTTCAAGGGTTAAGAATGAAATCAAACGTTATGTCTACCTTTTGTTCCCTGAATTGGAATCTTTTCAATCTAATATCTTTATCAAGAGTTTAATGAATTTATTGTATAACTTCCCTTCTGCAAGGAAGATCGCTACAACCAACAAAAAACAGCTTATTGATGCGATGAAGATAGATAATCAATTGTATTTCGATGAAAATAAGTTGGACCAAATCATTGAACTTTCTAAAAATTCAATAGCAAGTGGCAACGATGCGCATGAGTTAGCTCTTCAAAAAAGAATAGAATTGTTGTTCAAACTTGAATCAGATCAAAAGCTCTTCAAAGAAAAATTGAAAGAAACTTTGAACAATTCATCAAACGATGTAATTAAAAACCAGGTAGAATTAATACAATCTCTTGATGGTTTCAATGAAACAGCTTTAAATATTGTAGCAGAAACAGGAGATATTAACCGATTCTATTCTGCTTCTGCCCTGGTGGCTTTCGTTGGCATCGATCCTCGTACAGAGGAATCAGGTCAAATGAAAAAAGGCTGGTTCATCAATAGAAAAGGTAACAGATACCTAAGAAAAGCTGTTTACATCGCTGCCATCGTTGCTATTCAAAACAATGAATACTTCAAGAATTATTACATGAAACTACGTACTCGAGGTAAATCACATACTGTTGCTGTGTTAGCCGTAGCGGGAAAATTGTTGAGAATAATATATTCACTGGTAAAGAGTGGGAAAAAATATGATTCTGACTATCATTACAAATTACAAAATCAAGAACTGAGAGCTCATGGCAATTATACAGCAAAAAAATTAAAAAGGAAAAGAGAAATAGTAACCTGAATAAACAACAACTGCTACTTTCAACCTAGAAGTATGACTGAATGAGGATTTTTTAAATAGAAAATATTTAAAATTTTTTTAATTAAATAGGGGACTATCATACTTGACTTTTAACTTAAAACCTTTGTCAATATCCAGTATTTGTGCTATAATTTTGTTGCTCCTGATATCATTTCTCTCTTTTTATTTTTATTTTGTGCTCTATGAGAAGTGATATCTTTTTTTACCCCTTTTGTCAAGTACCTCATCAACCATTTTTATTATACAGCCATTTTTTAGAAAACATTCCTCTTTTTCAATTGATAAGGTATCAATAGGTAAAATATTCCAAGTATGCTAGTTATTATTCCGAAGACAAAGAACAAACTTTTCAATGAAAAAAATACTGCCATTATCCCCGCAAAAGCATAAGAAAAAGGTCTCAGCGAATTATCTATCGTTGATCGCAACGCAAAAACCCTTCCCCTTGTGTTTTCAGGGGTAATTCTTTGAATCAAAAGATTTTCATTGATGTTTCCTATCTCAGTCATAACACCTAACATCAACAAGGCAATCAATACGTAAATATAACTGTTAACTATACCAAGAGAAGCCAGGAATACTCCTGCCAAAACGGAGGATAGCATTAGTGCTACGTACTTCATTTTTATTTCTTTAATGGATGATAGAACAAAGGCGGTTATAAAAGAGCCTGCGCCCAACATTGTTTGCATAATTCCATACTCACCAGGACCTACTTTCAGTATCTCACTAGCCAATACGGGTAGGAAAACGAATATAGTGGTTCCAAAAAAATCATCTAAAGTCTCTAAAGTTATCAACCCTTTAAGCTGAACATTGGTCCATATCACTTTGAAACCTTCTTTGATATCTGAAAAGATCAAACCAGTTTTTCTAGCTTCCACTTTTTTTCTGCCCTTTTCTTCTGCTTTAATGAACATTTCAGAAACTGCCGAAAAAATAAAAGTCAAACCATCGATTAAAATTGCCCATTTTATTCCCACTAAAGACACAATCACACCGCCGATAGCCATCCCAATAAGTTGAGAAAGTCTATCTGTCATTGAAATCATGGCGTTAGCTTGAGAAAGCTCATCATCGTTTACCATAATCGGGATTAACGACAACAAAGCAGGACCAAATAAAGTACCACAGATCTGTAATCCAAAAATGGTTATTATCAATACCCAAATTTGATAGAAATATGTTCCAAAGAAAATACCGAGTAAAATAAGGATTCCACCACTTATTAAATCTGTTATCACAAGAATATTTTTCTTTTTCCATCTATCTGCCCAAACACCTGCAAAAGGAGAAAAAATAATATTCGTAACAGCTATAGTACTTAAAACAGTACTAACTGCACCTACCCCGCCTATCTCAGCTGCAGCTGACCAAAGAATAGCTATAATAAAAATAGCAGATCCGACGCTGGATACTAGTCTACCGAAGAACAAAAGTAGAAAATTACGGTTTTTTATTAAAAGATGTAACCCTCCAGTTGATTTTGACATTTTATCTCCCCCTTTAAGATTTTTGAATATCATAATAAATATTCTACAAAGATTATAATATATTACTTTAAAAAAGTCAAGTATTTTATTAAAATTTTTAAAGTAATGCCGTAATTTAAATAAAAAAGTAACTCCCGCATGCTACTTCGGGAATTTACTCTTAAGAGAAGATATTATACTGTCTTCTATGATATTTGATAATACAATATAAGTATAAATAACTATTTTCTTTGAAAAATGAGTGGGTAGTAGAACGCGTATACTCTCTGAACTTTTAAGTTCGTTCTAAAGTTTGTTCGCTACCCACCTTCCGCCCATAAATCCGATACTTGATTGACCTTTCAAGGCCGTATTAGCAAGGATGATTGTAAAAGGCGGATTTTCAAACAATACTAAAGTGGGGTGAAAAAATATGTATTTTGTAGGTATTGATATTTCTAAAAATTCTTTTCATTACTACGTCTCCAATTCAGATAGAATCAAAATCGTTAGCGGTAAACTCAAACAGAATATGAGTGGTTTCACAACTTTCGACAAGATCCTTAAAAAGAGTTCAGAAAAAGTGAAACTCTTCGTCATTCTAAAAACGATAATATTGATTCCAAGCTGATCTCCATTTGGTTAAAAGGAAATGCCCCGAAGGGGTTCAAGGAAATAAATGTTCTTGTGAATAAATTTTACAACATTCAACTAACAAAAAGCGAATCAATTTCAAAGACATACTTACTATCTAACCACTACCCTATTTCGATGACAATTAATTATGATCTAACACGACCTTAAAACTCGGCTGTATACTAAAAATACTTTTTGAATAAGGTAAAAGGAGAGAAAGATGTTAATCTTTTAATGAGTAAACCTTACAAGAAATACGATAACGCTCATATGGAACGGCACTGAGACTTTGCTTTGGGCTTCCTTCAGATTCCACTTCACGATGAACACCCTAGTCTTCGACTACTGGTTTCTGCCATCTACCCCACAACAGGCTTTCACCGCTTAGCTATTGCCCACGCTGACTAACCTTTAAGAAGTAGATAAATTAATTTTCTATCTCCTATTCCTTTCTAAACGGGGATTTAGGTAAATTGTCTGGTAGAAAATTTACTTTTTCTCAAGCGCTCTTTTACAAATAATGTTAGATATTTTTCTGGATCATATTTAACATTAGAACAAACAGATTTAGACATATCTCCATTTTCACTTAAAGCTTCCGCCAAGCAACCACCTCCACATAGAGCAAAGACTTCACATTTTTTACACTTATCTTGGTTAAGAGGGTTATAACCTTTCAGTGTTTCTAAGTTCTTTAAGTATGCTTTGTTAGGTTTTTCATCATAAATTGTTCCAATTACAAAATCATCCATTTCACCACTTGTGCCCCAACAAGTAGCTATTCTTCCGTCTGGTAATATA
Organism: Petrotoga mobilis SJ95; assembly: GCF_000018605.1. NCBI lineage: Bacteria > Thermotogati > Thermotogota > Thermotogae > Petrotogales > Petrotogaceae > Petrotoga > Petrotoga mobilis. The sequence goes on from NC_010003.1 coordinate 1,696,864, forward strand.
TGAAAAACTTTTAAGGAATTAGCTCCACAATGTAGCATCCTTGGAAACGATAGAGGTAAATCTACATTTTTAAATCCTTTAAAGCGAGCTAATTCATGGAATTTTAAAGACATTAACCCCCACTGTGAAGAACTACATGTTAACCCTTCAAGTTTATCTCTTATGGTTTCACAAAAGTTTTGAATTTGATGAAAGCCCAGAATTAAATTACTTTTTTCTGCATATCCATTTTTTTTCAAGTAATCTAATAAGTCATTTATTCCGCTTATATTTTGAGGCCATACATTTATCCTCAAAATAACTTCTTTACAGTACTTCAAGGCATTATCCAAACCTTTAATTACATCCTGGAACGACCCTTCTCCATTTCTATAAGGTCTCATTTTATTATGATAGTATTCGGTGCCATCCATAGTAATTTGAGTAGAAACCCAATTATGTTTTTCAAAAAACCTGCATTTTTCTTCATCCAATAATGAACCATTAGAAATTAATCTTGTTGATAAACGATTCTTACCTACTTGACTTTCTAACTTCGTTACTATTTCTTGAATTAAAGGGAATTTTAAAAGTGGCTCTCCACCAGTTAATGTTAAAGTTAGTTTCTCATCATCGGAGGCATCAAATTTTTTCTTTATAAAATTTACTATTAGCTCACTATCATTTTTTTTAAAAGTTATATTTCTATTTTTGTTTTCTTCACCTTGAAAACAATACACACAATTGAAATTACAGTTCAAAGTCAAATATAGTACAAAAGTAAGAGAAATGTCATTTTTTGCTTTCTCAAAATTAGTATAAAGTATTTCACTTTCTATGGCCTCATTCTTGACAATAAAACCATTTTCATAAAGATATTTTACAACATTTGGGTTAGAATCTAAATAAGAATTAGGGTTTTCTACAATATCTTTCACTGCGGTGTCACCTATCATTACCTTTGATGTTAGATTAGAAAGAAAAACAAATTTCCCATTTTCATAAGGTACAATATATGTAGTTTTCGCCTTTCTCAAATTTTGCTTTTCCATAATTATTTCTTACCTCCTCTTTCAAAATAAATATTTATTGTCTTCCGTAATTCTTAACTCGCTTTAAACAAAACCTTTTAATTCAAAAATTTAAAAAATATCTCCATCAACGTAAGTTACATGCAATCTGCTTTAGCTCCCCTTTGTCCAGCAGCTCATCCCGAGCAGGATGAAAGGACACCGCCCGTAACCCTTTTAAAATCAAAGTCTTGTTTTCTGAAATCCTTTTTGGTTCTCTTCCAAAAAGTGTGGGTAGAAAAAATTAAATATGAATAAATGATTAAATAATCTGGTATCATGTAAGAAAACACAGAATAGATAAGGAGTGATATCAGAGAAGAAAAGAACTACCAAAATTCTTTGAGCAGATACTGAATATAACAGATCCATGGTACATAGCAAGGATAGAACAACATGGAGATACAATCAACATATATGTGGATTTCAAAAAAGGTGCAAAGTTTGAATACAACGGTAAATATTACAGTGCATATACTCCCGTCCAAAGGATATGTTCCCCCTTTCAAAGCTGGAGCAAGGTAACACTTTCAAAAAGCAAAGATAATATTTGATAAATTCAAAGAAATATTCGATTACAATAAATCTTCTTATGCTGCAAAGTATTTTCTTTAGTGCCCTAGATAAACTTAATTTAACTCCAGCTTACTTACCCACTTTTTTCATGAGAGAACCATTAAAATTATTCATATTAAAGCTAAGAATGCTGCCCAGCGTAATAATTCCATTCTCTTATTTTGTACTAAACATTACCATTGCCACACATATCATACTTACAAGTTGACTCAAATTCGACGTTATTCAATTCTATTATCTCTATTTTATCCTTTGTGTTATTTTCCATTATGAAAACACCTCCTTTCCCAAAATCTTTAGTTAAACCATTGTATAAAGTGTTCAATTTTAATAGAGTAATAATACTATTTTTACGCTGGGCAACATATAGGACACTGATTAAGATAACTGATACTAAGAACCATTTGAACAGATATTGAATATAACAGATCCATGGTACATAGAAAAGATAGAACAATAACCCGATACACTCAATATATATAAAGACATAGAGTCCATATGTATGGATATGTCGGTACCTTTCAAAGCTGGAGCAAGAAAACATTTCCCAAAAGCAAAGATAATATTTGACAAATTCCATGTACTTAATGTATTAAGTGCCCAACTTGATAAAGTGAGAGCCAGAGAGAATAAAGGGTACCATGAGATACTCAAAAGGACGAAATACTTGCTATTAAAAAATCCTAACAACCTTACCAAGAAAGATAAAGTTAGACTCGATGAATTGATGGAATATCAACATCTTGGCACACTTCAAGCCTACGGATCGGTACTTGAGTTTAAAAAGATGTTCGATTACAAGAAACCTTCTTATGCAGCTAAGTATTTTAAACGATGGTATGAAAAGGTAATAGAATCAAATATACCCGAAATGATTAAAGCCGCTAAGACTCTCTTAAATCACATAGAAGGTATCTTGTTACACATAAAAACGAATATTTCAAACGGTAAAATAGAAGGTATGAACTCTAAACTTAGAGGATTTACTAAAAGGGCTTTTGGTTTTAAAACATTAAAGAATTTAAAAATCACTATCTTTATTGCCTTTGTTGCTTCTTGTACAAAGTAAAAGCCCTAACCAAGCATTTACCCTACTTCTTCCACAACACTTACCATCTCTGTGGGTTCTACTCCATCTGTTGATCCTGTAATGCGACCATCTCCACCAAAAACAAATATACCACTCAATAGCAGACCTGTGATCAACAAAACAACAAAAAATCCCTTCATCCTTTTTCACCCCCTTGAATTATTTTTTTAATTTAAAACTAATATCTCAAATAATTCAATCCCTTATTTTAATCATACGCTTTTCCATATGGTTTTCAACTGTTTTTTTAATTGGCTTCAAATATGTATTTATAAAGTATTACAGAGATCGGTCAAAAAATACTTATATTAAAATCAAACTCGATAATTTTTGTTATCTTTAAATTACTTATATTTTCTTTTTCTTTTTTTATCTGTATTATGGTACAATTATGTTTGAATGGTTTCGGTTTATTTTTAGAAAATTTCTAAGTTGAATTGAAGTAAATTTATATTGTATTATTATAACGCTGTGTAAACATTTCGTGAGGATAAGGAGGTTCTTAGAATGAATCTTCGATCTTTGGTCAAAATTGTTAATAAAGGACAGTTCATAAGACCAATTTTGAATTATGTTGTTCATTACTTAGAAAGTGATAAAACAGATAAAAATAAAAACATTGTCAATTACATAAACGTTTTGAAATTAAAATGGGATGTTAAATATAATGAAGCCCTTGAGATAATAGATAAAGAGATAAAGGGGTTGAAAAAAGGTAGTTTGTATTGTCTAATTTTAGTTGAAAAGATAAGTATTTTAGTCAATCTTTCTAGAAATGAAGAGATTAAAGAAGTATTCAATCAATTGAAGGAAGAATCCGAAAAACTTCCTAAGTATTTAAGAGGAATAGTCGTTGAGAAGTTAAAGAATGTTCGTGAATTAAATTTTGAAGAAAAAGATTTGCAAACCATTAGGATTTGGAGTGAAAGTTATGAAAATACTCCCGCCACCAAAGGCTTCATATTACTATCAAAATCAAGAGGAAAAAAGAATGAAGAACAATACGATGAAGCAGTTTGTTTAAACATCGAAGCATTTAAGATTTTAAAAACTGTTCCACATCCCTCTGGTATGGTGCAAGCTTTAAACAATATATCTTGGTGGTTGAAAGATACAAACAAAGAAAAGGCTTTAGCTTTTACCTTTCCATTGGGATTCTATCTTGGTTACTATTTCCATGATGATAACTTTGATGTTTTCAATTCCCTTGATACTACATTTCAAGTACAAAAGAATAATAACGATCCGTTGTTTTATGAAACCGCCTTTATTTTTTCACGCTTAGTTTCATTGTTGAGTGTCGATAAGAAAAAAATAATATGGAATAAGTTTGAATATACCATTCATGATGTCAGACGTTTTGTTTTGAATATTAGAAATAGAAATTACTTAAACACAAAAACGCTAAGAGATTTCATAAGGAAAGAGATAGGAAAAGAAAAGATACCCATAGATTCAATAAATGTTTCTGAAAGAACATTAAAAGAGTTTTTATCTGCAAAGACACAGTACATTCAACCAAGTATCTTGAGAAACATTATAGATGCTCTTGAGTTTGAAATCACCACATCCGCACCTATATGTATAATCAAAGAATTGAAAAAGAAGGATATAGATAAAAAGTTTGAGATAAACCTTGAAAAGTTTAAAAACCTTTCAAAAGAAAGGCAAATATCAGAACTCTTTACATCTTACCTCGTTCATTACTACAAAGAAGAGATCGATCTAAAAAAGATAATTAAAGAGATACAAGATGACAGTTTAATTGAAGAAAGATGTGATTACTACACTAAAGAGTTAATAAACTCTGTCTTTGAAAGAAATCAAAAGATAGAGTTTAATTCTTTACTAACAAACGCTCAAGAACCAAAAATCTACACAAACAAAAATATAACCTTCAAAGAACATCCTTTTTATTTGGGAAGGGAAGAAGTTGTAAAAAGATTTATGAAAGACTTAAATAAAAAGAATTTAAAAGAGTTCATTGAAAATTACATTGGTCTTGATACAAGACAAAAAAAGACGATAGAAAAGTTCATAATGAATTACGGTAGGTACTATGATTTAAAGGTAAAGGATATCCCCAAAGAATTCACACCGAAAGTACCAAAAGAGATTAATCCATTCGTGAAAAAATATACGTTGAAAAGAAAACCTTCTGCCCTTTCTTTTTATGTGTTTGAAGGGGAAGAAAGAGAAGAGTTTGTGGAAATTATCAGCAATTTTTAAATCGGGTAGGAGGTAGATAATTAATTAATTAATTAATTTATTTATTTATCTACCGTCCTTCCTCATCTTCCAATGAGTATTATGACCTCTGCTAACTTCTCAAGATTCAGCCATACATTGCTGCATGGGTTGCCTTAACAGCATGTTCTTGAGATCTCCCCAGGTAAGTGCAATAACTTTCATCCCATATATCCGCCAGATCTACTCCGTGAAGTTCTGGATAGCTGTTGGACTTCGTTTTGTTAGGCAAACTCGTCCACTCCACTTAGCCTTGTATCTGGTTCTTGTTCATCGGACCGGGACTTTGTCTTGGGCTTCCTTCAGATTCCACCTCACGATGGACACCCTTGCCTTCGACTAGTGGTTCCCGCTACCTGGCCCACAACGGACTTTCACCGCTTAGCTATTGCCCATGCTGGGCAACTTGGTCGGCTTTTAGTTTAAAGTATGGTCTATTTTTTGTCTTTAAGCTTGAGATCTTATAATAGATTTTTATTCAATAACTTATCTATCTTCAATTGGAAAAGATACGTATTTAGGAATACCCTGAGTTTGACAATTACAAAAATGTAAGAATTCTAAAACAGGCATGAATAAATGTAAAAAAGCGTTTTTTGCTTTCTGTGTTTTTCAAAAGTGTCACTACATCAAAAATTTTTTTCAAAAAAATAGGCGATTTATTCTCTCAAACTCGCTTTCTTTCGTTCGGTTTACTGAAAAACCATCTCTCAACTGTCAAACTCAAGAGAACACATTGTGATGAATTTCATATCTTAGATCATGCAAAGAACGCTTGAATTAGAACAAAAATATTTGTTATTAAGTGCAACTAAAATACTCCAAGACAAGCGGTTTTTATGCATGACGCAGGTTGAACCTGAGTAAAAAATTTTCTTTTATTTTCTTCAACCTCTTCAGGACTTGTCTGAGTAATGTTACCGAGCCTATACCTTTTATCATCTTTATGTTGATAACATGGATATATACTTCCATCCGAATCGATTACTATAGATTGTCTTGTGAAAGGGCAATCGCTCAATCTTGGAGGAGCTCCAAACTTCATAATTGAATAAATTAATCCTAAATAGTATTCTTTATTATTTTGTTTAGCCCATGAATTTAAGCTGTTTAATATTAAAGATTGTTCTTGCTTGGAGCAATTACCTAAAAATAGTGGGTTATCTTCTCCAACTGCAATAGGATGAAACCTGATTCCAAAATTATTCCGCCTTGCAAAATTTATTAGTTCTTCAATTTGATCAAAATTACCTTTACTAATAATAGAGGTCAAATACCTGCGCCTGACCTTATGATCGCGTAGTTTTAAAATCCCTTCCATTGTTCTTTCAAATCCACCACGATGTTGTTTGTGATAATTAGAAGATATACTGTCTAAACTCACACAAACCTCAACATTATTATCACGAAAGAAACTTGCATGTTTATCAGTTAGTAATGTGCCATTGGTCAAAACTCTGGTATCAATTCCGTATCTTATAGGTATCTCCACAAACTCAAAAAAATCTCTCCTTAATAAGGGCTCTCCTCCAGTAAAGGTAATGGATTCTATTTTCATTAAATGCATGCATTTTTCAACCCATTGTTCAACATCTGAAGGTTTTAAACGAGTGGGAGAATAGTGAAGGTTACCTACCTGGTAATAGCAATAGGAGCAACTTAAATTACAACCACCCATAATTAAAAAAGATTGATGGAGCATCTCTTCACCTCTTATTGGAAATATCCCGAAAATAACTTTATCAGGAAATGAATGTCTATTTTTGCTGCTGATGCAAATCTGCTTAAAAATTCATCAACTTGAACAATTCGAGTGCTAGAACAAAGTAACTCATTTAAAAGATTGAAGTAACTATTTGTTCCTAATGTTTCAAATATATCGTGCCATTTCAACAATAGAAACGCATACTTTTGAAATTTATTATTTGAAATTTCATTTTTTTTGTACCAGTTTAAACGACGCTCTAAAAAGGAATGCCCAAAACGGTAAGTATCATATAATAACTGTAAATGTTCTGCTATTGTTTCTGTAAGTAACGATGCACCTTTACCCCTAAACTTAATATTATTTCCAAACCACTGATGAGCGATTTCATGGGGTAAATAACTAAATAGTAGAGTTTCTGGACTGGCTAGCAATTCCTTTCGAAATAATATTAAATGTGAAAAACTTACTGCATTCGCAATATCTCCTGAATATGTTGAAATGTGAAGATACTTAAGAGGTTTAAAGTGGTCTTCATAATATTGAATAATTTTTGTAATTTCTGATTTATAATCCCATTTATCTTTAAGTGGAACATTAGATATAACTGATCCGTAATAATAACTGTATTGAAAATTGCTAGGTTCGGTCTCTATATTAATTACGATATTTCTAATATCTTCAAAAAACAATTCATTTTTGTTAGCTATACTATGATTTGAAGAATAATAAAGAGAACTATCATTAATTTTTACAACAGCTGGACAAGAAATTGTCCAGGTGGGGAGTGTAAAAGATCCTTTTTGTGACGTTAGCAACAATGAAGATACATCTTCCCAGACAAGTATATAACTTAAATTTATCCTACTTATTCCTTCATGAAGTGCCCCAATAATAAAAGGGCCAAATCTTTGATAATCAACAATCATTAAATCATTGATTGATATTTTTTTTATTTTTTTTATTTTTTCTTCAACTAATAGTATCAAATAAGAGTCTATATTAACTCCTCTTATTTGGTACTGTACATTTAGGGTCAATTCATTTCCTACTTTTTCGATTACAATATTTGCTTGGCATTTATCAAAAAGCTCATCTCTACCATCAAAAAAAACTGTTAGCCACTCTATCGTATTCTCAGTATAGTAAGCAACAAAAATCTTCCTTTCTCCTTTTTTACCAAAAAGGACTAAAAAGAACTGATCCCCATCTTCGATAGGTATATAAGGAATTAAATCGTGAAAGTCGATCCAATTACCGTTAAGAGATAAAATTTCTATCTTTTTTTTATTGTAAAGAAAATGTCTTATTGTCATGACATAAATCATTCCAAAATTGTTATCGTAGGTTCATCAATTATGATGTCATAATGATACTCAGTGGAAATTTGCCCACCTATATCTGTATTGTTACCAAAACCAAAATGGCAAGTTCCGTAAGCCTTTTCACCTGAAGATAACGAAAATAGCTTAGCCATTGATCTATTGGTGCCTATACCAAATTCCCCTAAAAAGGATTCATTAGGTATTTTAAGAAACCTTTCATCTTCAAATCTAGCAACACCATTCTTTATACTAATCTCTATCTTTTTCTTACCCACTTTTGTTACTAGTACTCCATTTGAAGCTTTTTCAATGGGCGCAAAAAAGACCTCTCCACATGGCAGTTGCAAAATACTTTTATTCGTTTTGTTAATAAGACAATCTTCAGTATGGATAGGGCGCTCTTCTCGTTTAATTAATATGTCGGTACCGTTACTGGTAGTTATTCGATATGCACGTCCCCTATTCAACCAATTTTTTAAGCGTTCATTTTCTGTATGAACATTTGAGTAATCAGCACATAAAGCCCGGATATATAAGTGACTTACTAGTTCTTTGAGCGAAGATTCTATATCTTCAGGTGGCCAGTCAATCATAATAGTAGGTTGACCAGAGGTTTGAAGTTCGATAAATCTCTCATGCAAGCGTTTTTGAAATATATAATCGCGGGCTTCTATTGGTAGTCCGAATATCGTCAAATCAGCTTCGTAGAAACCTAACGGCTCAATAAAAAATAATCCATTTTCACATCTTTTGGGAATCCACGAGTTAATATCTTTTTCTTCATTAGGAATACGAACCATTATAGTATTAACTTCATATTTTTCCAATACGTTTTTAAGTTCTATCCAAACGTATTCATTCTCTTTAAAGATAATGATCACTTTTTTAAATTGATCAATTACTCCGCATTCAGATAGTACCTTATGGAAACAAGTATTGATTTCACTATTTTGATTTCTCGACATTCTCAATCACTTCTCTCACAGTTCTTATTTTTGTACCAATTTTGATTAATAGAGTAATAGTAATAATGCTTCCTATAAAGGCTAACAACCAATTGTAGCGAAAACCTATTTGATCCGCAATATAACCACTTACCAAAGGGATAGTGAAACCAAACAAGGATCCAGCAGCAGAAATAGCTGAAATATAAGATGCTCTTCTCTCACTTGGAATAAAATCATGAACCCATACTGAACTAGCACTCATATCTATGCCCAATCCCAATTCGATTAAACAGGCTCCTATGTAGAAAGCAACAATTGAAGTGTGAGAAGCAATTGTAATAGAACCTATTGCAATTAAACCTTGCCCCATTATTGATACTTTCACACCTTCAAAACGCTTTAGAAGTATGCCTGCTAAACTATTTCCGATGGCTAAAACTACAAGAAAAATGGCCATTGTGAAACCTAAGTATGCAGTAGGCAATTTAAGCTCTTTGACCATATATAATTGCCATATCATTACAAAGGTCTGAAATGCAATTCTTCCTGACATAGAGTAAATCAAAATTAATCTCATTGTCGTACTTTTAAAAATATCAATTGTGTTTCGAGCAAGGGCTTTTCTAAATGAAATTGCCCTATCTCCGTAATTTTCATTTAAAATGAAAATAAGTATGATCGATGTCCCAAGTGCCATTATACCAGCAACCAATAAGGGAAAATCCGGACGACCAATTGCAAGAGCAGAGGACAATAAAGCCACAATAGCACCGAATATTAGTGAAATTGCATTTGCATTCGGAAACACTTTCGCTTTTAAATGCGCTCGACCCTCTTTAGTAATTTCATCTACAAACCAAGCTCCTGGAGTACCACTAATCAATGAAACGCCGACCGCCCATAGTAAAATACTCAAGATAAAAGTAAATAGATTATTTGCTTGGAAGAATACCAGTAAACCTATGGACCATATAAAAAATCCTAACACTAAAGATCTTTTCCGACCGTATCTATCAGCAATGTTTCCAGTTGGATAGTCAAATATACTTAATGCTATTGAAGCAATCGCTAATACCTGGCCAATTTGAAATGAAGTTAATCCCCTTATCCCCATATGAGCAACATAGACAGTCCCGAATAATTTATCAATACTTTCGTAAAGTATAATTATAAAATAATATTTGACTATTGTAGAGTCAAGTTTGATTGATTTACCAAAACGCCTCATAAGTCCTACCCCCGGTTTTTATGAGATTACTGCCTGATGAATGAACTATAATTCCTTTTAAGCTTTTATCTGTCATTCTGAGCATCTTTGACATACTGTTTCTTAAATAATTCTCTATAACTTTCATTCTTTTGGTATAACTCTATGTGTGAGCCCGAATCCACTATAGTACCGTTTGCCATAAAATATATCTTATCTGCTTTTGTTATTGTTGAAAGACGATGAGAAACCAAGATTATTGCCATATCTTTTTCCTTTTCCTTTAGACTTTCAAATATTAATTCTTCAGTGTGTGAATCCATTGCAGAAGTAGCTTCATCCAGCAACAGCACCTTAGGGGGATGTAATAATGTTCGAGCTAAATTGACTCTTTGCCTTTGCCCACTGGATAAGAGCAAACAGTTTTTATTAAGAGACTCTGAAAATTCTGTTAGTTGTGTGATTTCTAAAATCTCATTTATTGTACTTTTTTCAACTTTTTCACCTAATAAGATATTCTCTTCTATACTTGCATTGAATATAAAAGGAGAACCTTCTACATATTTTATATTTCTTCGTAAATCTAAAAGATCATATTGTGAAAGTTTTAATTTGTTCAGTAATATTTCTCCTCTTTGCGGTTTATATAATTCAGTTAACAGTAAAAGTAAAGTGCTTTTCCCTGTTCCGGTAGATCCAACAATGGCTATCTTTTCACCTTTGTTGATTTGTAAATTTATATTCTTTAATATATAATTATTTTCCTCATATGAAAAGAAAACATCGTGGAAATCAATTGTAAATTCTTTTGGAAAGGGCTTCCCTTTACGTACTTTTTCCTCTTCTTGGTTTAGTAAAGTTTCAATTCTATTTATTGATGGAAAAGCAGCAGGTGTGGTAGTGAAGAGAAAAGCAAGGTTCCATACTGGGACATATAGCCTTCCAACGAATGTGAAAAAGGCGATCAGCGTTGGAATATCTACTAAACCCCTCATTGATAAAATTGCACCTATACACAAAATAATAATAGGTAAACCTTCTTCAATATACATAGTTATACTATTATATAGTTTTTCATAAAAACTTTTGTTTTTCATAGAATTATGCCAGTTGCGGATCTTGTTTTGAAAAAGATGGTAAAAATAGGCGGTTTTTTCCAATAATCTTATGATAATTGCTGAATTTATCCCTTCTTCTATTGATTTTACAACATTATCGTTTGCCTCTCGTTCTAACAAAGACATACTTTCCATCTTTGGTTTGAACTGCTTTTGGCATAATAAGTATATGGGCAAGGAACAAACAAATATTATCGCTAAATAAGTATTTAATTTAAAAGCGACATAACATCCTACCGAAAACTCAGCTATTGCCTGAAAAACAGATGTGAAAAAAAGCGCTTCTTCTCCAACTATGTCAATATCAGAGGTGAATCGCGCCATCAATTCACCTGATGGCTTCCTTTTATGGTACGAAGCTGGCAACTTTAGAACCTTTAGATATAATTTCTCACGCAAGTTTCCTTTCACTAACAATTTCAAAATGTCTCCATGATAATCACAAAAAAACCAAATGAAACGTGTGAAGGAATAAATAACAAGAATCAGTATAGCTGTAATTAAGGCATTTTTCATTCCTTGCCCATCGTTTATTGTTGTAATTTCTTGCATCAAGTTTTCGATTAAAAATGGAGTCACGGCTACTAATGGTATTGATGAGAAAATTAGTATGAAATTTATGAATAACTCTTTTTTAAAACGAGAGACCTCTTCCCAAAGAAAATACAAGGCGTGTTTATATTTCATTAAAGTTCCTCCAATGTAACAAATTCTGAGTTATATAATTCGTTAATGAAAAAAACCACGTCTTCTTTGATTTTATCTCTTTTTACTTCATTATTGTATTTTTTATCTAATTCTTTTATTATATTTCTTATTTCATTTTCTCCTTTTTCAATTAGCCTCCAAATCTCGTTACCACTTCCTTCAATTAGTCTGTATGTTTTCCATTGATGATCCCATAAATAAATTTTATCATTCTCTTCTTTCTTTAAAACTTCTCTTCTTAAGAAAACTTTTTTATTAATCATGTCTCTTATGAAATTATTTTTTAGTTTTTTCACTTTTGAACATATTTCGATATTGTTTTTGTAATAATAAATTATAGGACATAATTGGGAACAAATTGTACGATGCTCACAACTTGAACATATAGGAAATTGGGTAAATTGTCTTGCTCTAAACAATTTTTTAAAATTAAGAAAAGTTTGATTATAATCACTTTTTACCATCTCTTCTAAAGAGCGAATGTTTTTAATATTTATAGATTCAATCTTATAAGCGCCATCATTTAAAAGATTTTTATTATAAAGTGGATTATTAGCTACCCCACACGGATGCAATTCACCATCTGCTTGCATATAAAACATTCCATCACTTGCTGTACAATTTGTAAATTCAGGATTAAAACTAAAATTTGCCAAGTATTTTTTATTTAAATACTCAACCAGAGAAAATACAGTATCTAATTGTACAAAAAAATTTGAGAAATACTTTTGATTGTTTCTTAGTTTTCTAGCTAACATCTCCATTTGCTTAATAGATTCATCCTTAGAATAATCAAATTTTCCATTTGATGCATTTCCTGAGGAATATAATTCCATAATATCTATACCATCTAGGCCCATATTCATTGCCAAATCTACGATTAAAGGTATTTGATGAATGTTATAGTTCAACATTGTAAAGGCAATAAATACTTTGATTTTACTCTTCAATTCATTTCTTTTATTAAGAAAAACTTCTAAATTTTTTATAACCTGGTCAAATACCCCTCTTCCTCTGATTCTATCGTGAACCTCTGAGGTAGCCCCATCAAGGCTTACTGTTATGGAATCAACTTCTGAAAAAACAAGTTTTTCGCAATTTTCAGGTGTCAGAAACAAGCCATTAGTGTTTACAGTAACCATTAATCCTTCTTTTTTTGCAAAACTACATAATTCAAAAATATCCTTTCTACAAAATGGTTCTCCACCAAGGAGATGTATATGTTTGACTCCTGAATTCGCTATTTTTTCTATAGCATTCCTAGCTTCTTCTGTTGTAAGGTCTTTTCCAGAATGGTAAATATTGTTTTTTCCATATCTATCATTATTATAACAATGTATACATGATAAATTGCAAAGTTGTGTAACATCCCAAATCAAAGTTTCTGGCATAATATTCAGCATTTTGTCACCCCTTATTTGGAAGAAGAGAAGAGGAATTTCCCTTCTCTTCCTTAAGCATTTTTATTCCACTATTTCATTTTAACAATATTTAACAAAGATAGTCTTTGTTGTGAAAGCTTATTTTGTACTAATTGGCCAGGTTTTTTTACACATCCCCATTCCGGATCTTGCTGTAATGATACTTGGATCATAATTTGATCTAGGAAGTTTAATTACTGGACTAGAATAATTTTTTCTCGTCCCAGAATTAGTTCTTGACATCGCATTTCCCTCCTTTCATTTTTATTTTTCACCTTTTTCCCTGCAGGTTTGCTACTTGCCGGCAAATAATTCCTCTCCTCACAATCTTTTCCTTCAAAAACTTATCTAGATACTTTCTTAAATCTTCTAAGCTTTTTCAAATGTTTTTTTTCACCTAAAGTAAATACTTCAACCAAACATTTACTCTATTTCTTCCACAACACTTACAATCGTTCTGGGTACTACACCATCTGTTGATCCTGTATCGAGATCTTCTCCACCAAAAACAAATAAACCCCCTAATACCAGAACAGTGATTATCAAAACAACAACAAATTTCTTCATCCTCTTTCACCCCCTTGAATTATTCTTTTAATTTAAAACTAATATCTCAAATAATCCAACCCTCAATTTTAATCATACACTTTTCCATATGGTTTTCAAGTGTTTTTTTAATTAGCTTCAAATATGTATTTATAAAGTATTACAGAGATCGGTCAAAAAATACTTATATTAAAATCAAACTCGATAATTTTTGTTATCTTTAAATTACTTATATTTTCTTTTTCTTTTTTTATCTGTATTATGGTACAATTATGTTTGAATGGTTTCGGTTTATTTTTAGAAAATTTCTAAGTTGAATTGAAGTAAATTTATATTGTATTATTATAACGCTGTGTAAACATTTCGTGAGGATAAGGAGGTTCTTAGAATGAATCTTCGATCTTTGGTCAAAATTGTTAATAAAGGACAGTTCATAAGACCAATTTTGAATTATGTTGTTCATTACTTAGAAAGTGATAAAACAGATAAAAATAAAAACATTGTCAATTACATAAACGTTTTGAAATTAAAATGGGATGTTAAATACGATGAAGCCCTTGAGATAATAGATAAAGAGATAAAGAGATAAAGGGATTGAAAAAAGATGGTTTGTATTATCTTTTAACGAAGAAAGATACGATGAAGCAGTTTCTTTAAACATCGAAGCATTTAAGGTTTTAAAAACTATTCCACATCCTTCTGGCATGGTGCAGGCTTTAAACAATATATCTTGGTGGTTGAAAGATATTAACAAAGAAAAGGCTTTAGCTTTTACTTTACCATTGGGATTTTATCTTGGTTACTATTTCGATGATGATAACTTTAAAGTTTTCAATTCCCTTGATACTGTGTTTCAAGTACAGAAGAATAATAACGACCCTCTGGTTTATGAGACCGCCTTTATCTTTTCGAGGTGTTTATCTCAACTAAACAAATCTGAAAGTGAACCGATAAAAAATACTTTTAAAGATATCATTAACCAATTAAAGTACTATGTATTCAATTTGGATAACAACCAACACAGAGGTACACCAAAGCTGAGAGATTTCATAAGGAAAGAGATAGGAAAAGAAAAGATACCCATAGACTCAATGAACATTTCTGAAAAAACGTTGAAAGAGTTTTTATTTGAAGAGACACAGTACATTCAACCAAGTACCTTGAGAAACATAATAGATGCTCTTGAGTTTGAAATCGATACATCCACACCTATATGTATAATCAAAGAATTGAAAAAGAAGGATATAGATAAGAAGTTTGAGATAAACCTTGAAAAGTTTAAAAACCTTCCAAAAGGAAGACAAATATCAGAATTCTTTACCTCTTACCTCATTCATTACTACAAAGAAGAGATTGATCTAAAAGAGATAATTAGAGAAATACAAGATGACAGTTTAATTGAAGAAAGATGTGATTACTACACTAAAGAGTTAATAAACTCTATCTTTGAAAGAAATACAAAGATAGATTTCAATTCTTTACTAACAAACGTTCAAGAACCAAAAATCTACACAAACAAAAATATAACCTTCAACGAACATCCTTTTTATTTGGGAAAGAAAGAAGTTGTAAAAAGGTTTATGAAAGACTTAAATAAAAAGAATTTAAAAGAGTTCATTGAAAATTACATTGATCTTGATACAACTCAACAAAAGACAGTAGAAAAGTTCATAATGAATTACGGTAGGTACTATGATTTAAAGGATATACCCAAAGAATTCACACCGAAAGTACCAAAAGAGATTAATCCATTCGTGAAAAAATATACGTTGAAAAGAAAACCTTCTGCTATTTCTTTTTATGTGTTTGAAGGGGAGGAAAGAGAAGAGTTTGTGGAAATAGTCAAGGCTTTTGAAATTTAGAGGTTCTATCTTTTGAAACGTAGAATTCTAACAATTTCCACAACCTATTTTGGGTTATATTAAACTTTTTAACCAACTCGGCTACCATCATGTGGTTATTTTAGTCCTATGTTCATATTTCGCTTTTTCTACCCATACTTCTTAGAAGCAAGTTAAATTTTATAAACCATGAAAAAATTTTCATATTTTAATTATTCTGGTAATATTTGCTTTTAATTGGTCTTAATCGTTTATAATTCCTTCAAATAGACTGTAATCGAACTTGATAAAAATCTAATTTTGTGGAATACTAGAGAAGAAAAGTAAATCAATTTTTAAGAACAAAATATGCTTTTTTTAATATTTTATAACTTGGATTCCATATGATAGGGGCAATATAACCCTATGAAATAAAAACCTTTAAAGTGTGGTTAAAATGAAGAATGAGACTATAAAGTATCCAAAAAAAATTTTAGGGATTTTGGGAGGTATGGGGCCGGCAGCCACCGCTGAATTCGTTAACATTTTGATCAGACAATTTCCTGCACCTTGTGATCAAGAATATCCAAAGATTATTTTATTTTCAAATCCACAAATCCCTGATCGAAACAAAGCTATATTGGAAAACGGCCAAGATCCTACTCCATACTTAAAAGAAGGTCTTCTTACTTTAAAGAAATGGGGCGCAGATTTTTTGGCAATCCCGTGTAATACTGCCCATTATTTTATTGATTCGTTTATTAGTGAGATCGACATTCCTTTAGTTCACATTGTTGAAGCAACGATAAAAAAAGCAAAAATTTTTTCTCCTGAAGGGGCATGGGTTCTTTCAACTCTAGCAACTAAAAAAACTGAATTATATGGAAAATACGCTAAAAAAGAAAACTACAACTTATTTCATCCTGATTGGGACTTTATGAAAAAAATTCAAAGAGTTATTGATATGGTGAAAATGGGAAATATTGAAGAAAGTGCAAAAGATTTAAAGCCATTATTAGAAAATTTATGGAAAGCAAAAAATGTTCCAATAATAGCAGGTTGTACCGAACTACCTATTGCCTACAAAGCAACTAAATTACCTAAGGATCTTATAATTTCAAGTTTGGAAGCTTTGGCTGAGGAGTGCATCGAGGAGGTTTTGAAGTAGAAGGAGATACACAATAATTCTTTCGGACAAACCTGGTTTAGGAATAGAAATCAATATGTGAAAGGCGGGGAGAGAACTTTGAACGATAACAATTTAGGTTTTTTAATCGCAAATTTACCAGAAGATGTGGAAAAACTTGTAGATTCTGGAGAGTTTGAAAAAGCTAATAAACTAATAGATATTTATTTACAAAGAAACATCTCAGGTGCTTTAAAAGAAAGGTTGAACTTTGAAAGATACCGAATGGAAATTCTAAAAAAAGAGTATATTTATGATTTTGAAATGGCCTTGAAAATGCTTCAAGAACAAATAAAAGACTTTGAAGTAGAAGAATTAGAAAGGTTGAAAGAAGAAAGATACGCTGATTGGATCAATATTAATGGTAAAGTAATGTTTCACAAAAGATTTCTTGAAAACATCCCAAAAACACATCCATCGATGAAAGAACGTCTAATAAATAAACCTCAAGAAAATGAAGAAGCAAGAAAATTACAAGAAAGTATTATAAAAGAAATTATCGAAAAAGGTGAGAAAAGTTACTTCATACATTTAAAAACAGGAATTAAGTTTAAAAAGGGAAAAGGGCGATTAAACGAAACCGTGAGAGTTCACCTGCCTATTCCACAAAAAGCTCGGCAAATCAAAAATATCAAGATTCTAAACACCTCTCACATACCAAAATTTATTTCTCCCGAAACTTATCCTCAAAGAACAATATACTTCGAAGAAAAGCTGAAAGAAGAAGAGAGTTTCACCGTTGAATATTCCTACGAAAACCATGTTAAATATATAGATCTTGACTATAACAAAGTGTTAGACCGTCAACCCAATTTTTACACATCTGAATGGCCGCCTCAGATTGTTTTTACCCCTTTTTTAAAAGACTTGGCAAGAGAGATTGTAAAAGACGAAAAGAATCAGTTAAAAAAAGCCAGAAAGATCTATGATTACATAACCCAAAACGTTATATATTCTTATGTCAGACCATATGTTTCGATAATAAACATACCAGAATATGCAGCATATAATTTAAAAGGCGATTGTGGCGTTCAAGCACTTTTGTTTATAACGTTGTGTAGAATTGTTGGTATTCCCGCAAAATGGCAATCGGGTCTATACGTCGATCCATATAGTATAAGTCCTCATGATTGGGCACAATTTTATGTCGAACCATTTGGATGGTGTTTTGCTGATCTCTCTTTTGGTGGCAGTTCATTAAGAAAGCAAAATGAAGAAAGATGGAACTTTTATTTTGGTAACCTTGATCCTTTTAGAATGGTTGCTAACTCAGAGTTTCACTACAATTTCTATCCTCCCAAGCATTTCTTAAGGTTGGACCCTTACGATAACCAAATTGGTGAAGCAGAATATTTCGATAAAGCTATAGATAGAGATGACTTTGAAATTATTATGGAAAAAATCGAAATACGTGAAATTTAAGTTGTCAAGGTTATTGAAAAATTTTTCATATTTTAATTATTTCGGTAATATTTGCTTTTAATTGGTCTTAATCGTTTATAATTCCTTCAGATAAGCCGTAATCGAACTTGATAAAAATCTAATTTTGTGGAATACTATTAATATGATGATTTGCGCCAAACTTGTAAACAAAAGGCTTTTATTTTTCAATTAAAGTTTATTACTTGTTTATTAAATTGAAATGTGATAAAATATATTAGAAGATTATTCAGGAAAGTATTGTTGGTATGTACAAACGCTAATAAATCTGCAAAGGAGGTAGAGGTATGAAAAAAGTTTTTATTGTTCTTATGGTTACTTTGATGGGTGTTTTCGCTTTCTCACAGGTTAAAAACCCTGATATGATCTTCGATGCAACACTAAGTGAGCCAGATACTTTAGACCCTCACCATGCTTATGACACTTCTAGTGGTGAAGTTATTTTCAACGTATATGACAACTTGATAGCATACGATGGAGAAAGTTTGTCCAAGTTTGTTCCTATGCTCGCGACAGTTGTCCCTACAGTTGAAAATGGTTATTTGAGAGATGGTGGAACAACATATGTCTTCCCAATAAGAGAAGGTGTTAAATTCCAGAACGGTAACGATTTAACCCCTGAAGATGTCGAATACACCTTCGAAAGAGCGCTGTTATACAACCCTGCTGGAGGACCAGTATGGATGTACTTAGACCCTATGTTTGGTGTTTTCAGCATTAGAACACTAGTAGAAGACTATGTAGGTGCTTCATGGGATACCATATTTGATGATGATATGAATCCAACAACTCCAGAATACGAAGAAGCTTTAGTTAATTTCTATTATGATGTAATAGATCCTGCAGTAGAAGTTCAAGGTAACGAAGTTCATGTTCATTTGGCAAGACCTTTTGCCCCATTTTTGAATGTACTTGCTTCAGGAAGTGGTTGGGGTGCGATATTAGACAAAGAATACTCTATAGAAATAGGTGTATGGGATGGAAATGCAGAAGGTTGGTGGAAGTATCACGGATGGACGAAAGAACAGTCTCCTTATTTTGATCATGCTATGGGAACTGGTCCGTATAAGTTAGTAGAATGGGATCACGCTCAACAAAGGATAACGCTCGAAAGATTCGACGATTACTGGAGAGGTCCCGCACCAATAAGAAGAGTAATTATTCAAGGTATAGACGAATGGTCAACAAGAAGAGCTATGCTTGAAACAGGCGATGCAGACATAGCTTATGTTCCTGCTCAGTATTTAGATGTTGTGCTTTCTATGGATGGTCTGACCGTTATTCCTGGTACGCCTGAGGTTTCAATTACTTCTTTAGGCTTCAATTGGCAAGTTGATCCTGAGTCCCCATACATTGGCTCTGGTCAATTGGATGGAAACGGTATTCCACCAGATTTCTTTGAAGATCATAATGTTAGATTAGGTTTCGCGTATGCCTTTGATTATGATGGTATGATAAATGAAGTCTTGAACGGTTTGGGTGAAAAAGTTCCTACCGCTTTGCCAACCGGATTCTTAGGGTATAGTGAAGATCTCCCGACATACGAATTGGATCTGCAAAAGGCTGAAAATTACTTTAAACGTGCTTACAAAGGTAGATTATGGCAAACAGGTTTCAAAATGACTATTCTTTACAATACAGGGAACGATTCAAGGAGAGTATCTGCTGAAATATTGAGAGATAATTTAGCAAAGATAAATCCTAGATTCCAAGTTGAAGTTAGAGGAGTTCAATGGCCAACTTACTTAGATGAAAGAGAAAATATGATGCTTCCTGTTTACATCATTGGTTGGGTTGCTGATTTTCCTGATCCACATAACTTTATTTTCACCTATTACCACAGTGAAGGTGATTACGGAGGGTACTACGGCGATAACTTTGCGGAATTTGCAAGCTTGCCAAGACCAGAATTTGGTGGAAAATCATTGAACAAAATGATAGAAGACGCAGCCCTTGAATCTGATCCTGCTGTAAGAGAGCAAATGTATATAGATATTCAAGAATTTGTCTTTGATTATGCTCTTGTTTTGCCTCTTTATCAGCCACAAGGGTTGAGAGTCCATCGTTCTTGGCTAAAAGGATGGATAAATAATCCAATTTGGCCCGGCGATTATTACTATAACTACACTAAAGTAGAGTAATAATTCTGCTAAGATAATGTAAAAAGAAAGTTTTTTGTAGTAAAATTTGAAGAGAGGGGTTTTCCCCTCTCTTTTTAAGTGATTACTTATTAAGTATAATTCACAGAGCGGAGGTGTCTACTTTTGACAACATACATCATCAGAAGGTTGTTATTACTACCTTTGATTATGTTAGGTGTTACTTTGATAGTTTTTTCTATGCAACAATTACTAGGACCTTTGAAACTTTTATCTACCTATGTTGATCCAAATACTTATGCAAAATTATCCGATCAAGATAAAATCGTTTTAATGGAGCAGTACGGTTTAACAGATCCTTGGCCAGTTAGATACGGCAAATGGATAGGGAATTTGTTCAAGGGTGATCTTGGTTGGTCTGTAGTGGGGAAAGAACCTGTTTTAGATGCTTTATTACACAGGTTCCCCTATACGGTAGAATTAGCACTATACGCTATTTTTCCTATAATAGGGATTGGTATATGGTTGGGGGTTACCGCTGCAGTTCATCATAACTCATTTATAGATCAGGCTATTAGAATATTTGCTTTAATAGGTTGGTCTTTGCCAGATTTTGTTTGGGCAATACTGGTCTTATTGATATTTTATATAGGTTTGGGATGGTTTCCACCAGGTAATCTGAGCTTATGGGCAGACGAAGTTGTAAAAAGTGCTACCTTTAATAATTATACTAATCTTTTGACTATAGATGCATTACTCAACGGAAGAATCGATATATTTTGGGATGCTTTAAGGCATATTTTAGGACCCATTATTGCCATTTCTTGGTTATGGTGGGCTAATCTATTGAGAATTACCCGATCTTCGATGTTGGAAGTTCTTAGAAGAGATTATATAAGAACTGCAAGATCAAAAGGTTTACCAGAAAGAGTAGTCATAAACAAACATGCCCGAAGAAATGCTCTAATTCCAGTTGTAACAACCGCAGGTCAAATGGTTATTGGTTTATTGGCAGGCGTTGTTATAGTAGAGATGGTTTTTGTTAGAACAGGTTTGGGATCATTTGCGGCAACAGCGGCTCAGACTCTAGATTATGCTTCTATAATGGGTGTTTTATTATTTACTTCTTTCATACTTATTGTTGGAAATCTTATAATCGATATATCGTATGCATTTATTGATCCAAGAATCAGGTTAGGGTGAGGTGAAAATTGTGAATGAAGAAACAAAAAGGGCTTTAAAGCGTTTTTTTACTAATCCTTCCGCCATTATTGGCTTTTCTATATTAGTTTTTTTCATAATTGTAGCAATATTTGCACCAGTGATTGCACCTCCTCAATTACCAAAAGAAAGAAACTTGGAAAGGGCCCTTGAATTAGTAAATGAAGATCCAACAGGGAATAAAGATTCTATTATTCAAGAGTTTCAAAGCTATTGGGAAGATACATATTTTTTCGCTGAAATGGATTATCAAGATATGTCAAGATTGATGGAAAGTGTTGAAAAGTTTGAAGATGGAGAGATTGAAAAAGAAGTATTAAAATCTCAAATTGAAGAATTAGTTGATATGTACGTTCTAAATAGGTCCTACTATGAAGATTTTGATGAAGATACCAATGGAGTAATTAGAAGGTTGAGAAATGAATATGAAAGTGTTGTAGAAAGATATGAAAGGTCTTTACAACTTTCTGAAATGATCAGTGATCTCCAGTCACTCGAAGGACAAGATTTCAAAAATGAAGCTTTAAACGTTTATGAAACCTTAAACAAAGATTTTTTGAACTCAATTGATTTTGACCCTTTCATGATCCCCAACGCAGTTTCAACATTAGAACCTATACCACCATCTCCTGAACATCCCTTTGGGATAGTAAATCAAAAGGATATTTTTTATGGTGTTGTATGGGGAACTAGAACCGCTTTTCAGATAGGGTTGGTGGTAGTTTTAATTTCAACCGCTGTTGGGCTTTTTATTGGTTCAGTAGCTGCCTATTTTGGTGGTTGGCTTGAAGAAGTTTTGATGAGAATTACAGATATTTTTATGTCCATACCTTTTATGCTTGCAGCTATGGTTTTAACAACTATTTTAGGTCTTGGAGTTAGAAATATGATGATTGCTTTGATAATTTTTGGGTGGATGGTTACGGCAAGATTGATCAGAGGGAACATACTTCAAGCCAAAAACGAGCAATACGTAATGGCTGCAAAAGCTCTTGGGGTAAGAGACGCGGCAATTATAGTTAAACATATCTTACCTAATACGATATTTCCAGTTTTGATAAACGCTACCATGAGGATTGGATCGATGGTTATCACTGCCGCAGCTTTGAGTTTCTTGGGTTTAGGTGCTCCACAAGGATACGCGGATTGGGGATCTATATTATCGTATTCAAGAGACTGGATCATTGGAGGTACAAGTCCGGGTCAATACTGGTTCACGATCTTGTATCCTGGTGTGGCTATGATTCTTTTTGTCATGGGGTGGAATTTACTGGGAGATGCCCTAAGAGATGTCTTTGATCCAAGAATGAGACGATAAAGTGAGAGGAGGAAGTTTTTTGAAAGATAATAATAGCGAACCTATACTTCGTGTTAATAATTTGCATGTTCATTTTAAAACAGAGGACGGAATAATAAAGGCCGTCAATGGTGCAAGTTTTGAGCTTTATCCAGGTGAGACTTTGGCAATAGTGGGAGAGTCTGGTTCAGGCAAAACAGTTACTGCGTTAAGCACTATAAGGCTACTAGACGAAAACGGATGGATCGCTGAAGGAGAAATAAAGTACAAAGATACTGATGTTTTATCTTTATCGGACAACCATCTCAGAAGGATACGCGGTAAAGAGATTTCCATGATCTTCCAAGAACCTATGACTGCACTTAACCCAGTTTACACTGTTGGGGAGCAGATCATGGAATCTCTTGAACTACATCTTAATATGAACGAAAAAGAAGGTAAAAAAAGAGCGATTGATTTATTAAGAAAGGTCGGCATTCCCGAACCAGAAAGGCGAATAGATCAATATCCTCACGAATTGTCTGGTGGAATGAGACAGAGAGCTATGATCGCTATGGCGTTAGCTTGCAACCCTTCCATTCTTATAGCAGATGAACCAACTACCGCATTGGATGTTACCATTCAGGCACAGATACTGGAACTTATGAAGGATTTACAAAATGAATTTAAAATGTCCATAATTTTTATCACACATGATCTGGGAGTAATTGCTGAAATGGCTGACAGGGCATTAGTTATGTATGGTGGTGAAGTGGTTGAAAGTGGTGAAATCAAAACTATTTTTAAAAGGCCACGTCATCCCTATACATGGGGCTTGATGAATTCAATTCCCAGAATAGACAAGGAAGAGGAGAGGTTGCTTTCTATTCCTGGAGTTGTTCCAAATCCCTTGAACTTTCCAAAGGGTTGCAAATTTTCAAATAGGTGTTTTTTTGCTGATCAAAAATGTGTAGATGAAGATCCTAACTTGGAAGAAGTAGAACCTCGCCATTTTTCCCGTTGTTGGCACATAGACAAATTATTGGACGAAATGAACAAAGTCAAAGAAGGTGAAGTATAGTGCCAAATAGTGACAAAGTGATCTTAAAAGTTGAAAATTTGAAAAAATATTTTCCTGTTAGAGCCGGGGTCTTCAAAAGAACAGTCGCCCAAGTGCTAGCTGTAGACGATATTAGTTTTGAAATAAAAGAAGGCGAAACTCTGGGGCTTGTTGGTGAGTCCGGTTGTGGTAAAAGTACAACAGGCATGACAATCCTGAGATTATACGAACCAACAGATGGACGAATTATAATGGAGGAACAAGACACTACACCATGGTTCATGAAAGGTACCACCGTTAATAAGTATGTTAAGAAGATTTATTCAGACAGATTTGAAAAAATGAAAAAAGAATTAGGTTCAGAAGAAGAAGTAATTAAGAAATTAGATAATCAAATAGACAAAAAATACGCACAGTTATATTTTCAAAACGGAGTAAGTGAAATAAGAAAAGATTTGTTGAATAATTTGGCTGAAAAAAGACGATCCTTTAGAAAAAATGCCCAAGTCATCTTTCAAGACCCCTATTCTTCCTTAAATCCAAGAATGAGAGTTCTGGATATCATAGGAGAAGGTATGAAAGTTAATAAAATGGGTACAGCTTCTGAAATAAGAGATAGAGTAGCTAACTTAATGGAAACAGTAGGATTATCGAAAGATTATGTTTATAGGTATCCCCACCAATTTTCTGGTGGACAAAGGCAAAGAGTAGGGATAGCGCGTGCTTTGGCATTGGACCCAAAATTAATCATTTCTGATGAAGCAGTTTCCGCTTTAGATGTTTCCATTCAATCTCAGATAATAAATTTAATGGTTGACTTGAAAAATGATTACGGTTTAACCTATGTTTTTATAGCTCACGATTTGGCCGTTGTGAAGCACATAAGCGACAGAATAGCGGTTATGTATCTAGGAAAGATAGCTGAATTAACAACGAAAAAAGAGCTCTTTGATGAGCCATTACACCCTTATACGGTTTCTTTGATGTCGGCAATTCCTATACCAGATCCGGAAGTGAAAAAGAAAAGAGTGGTTTTACAAGGTGATGTACCAAGCCCTCTAAATCCACCCTCGGGTTGTAGATTTCATCCTCGTTGTCCAATTGCTAAAGATATTTGTAGCAAAGAAGAACCACCACTTAAAGAAGTTAAGCCAGGACATTTTGTATCATGTCATTTTCCTGGTGAGTTTAAAATTTAAAAGCTTGGGTTTTACCCAAGCTTTTAAATACTTTAGATTTCTCCTTTTTCGTGCAACTTTAGATCTATTTTCTTCTCTAACTTTTGTAGTATGACTGGTAAGTATCTGTCTTTTAATTTTTTTCTATCGTACTGATGAATTAAAAAATAAGTAATTCCCAATCCTAAAATGCCAGCCAAGAAAGAGAAGATATCTGAAAAGCCCAAAGTATAGAGAATGGAAACTATAGACAAGAAAACTATTAAAGGAATCCCATAAGCTAAAAAAGAAAGTTTCACTACTGGAACTTCAGGTAATTCTACAACTACTTTATCTCCTTTTTTTACATCGACTTTTTCGATGTTTTTAGCTTTTAAATTTAGTTCGTTTGCCCCACCTAATAGGGTACAGCCACCTTTCATTGCACAGCTTTCACATTCTTGCGTTCGTGTGGTTCTCAAATACACGTAACTTTCGTCTTTATCGATAACATCCATTACTTCCCTCATCGTTTATTACCTCCAATCCATTATGACATACGTCCAAAACCGTTACTTTATAACCTTGATCAAAGTGAGAAAGAAAATTAACCATCTCATCTTCTATATTTTTATAATCTCCGTCCAAAATTCCCATGATTGTTGGCCCAGAACCACTCAAAAAATACCCCTTTGTACCTATTTTCATCAATTTAGATGTTATTTCTTCCCAGTAGGGGATAAAATCTTTACGATATGGCTGATGAATTTTATCTTTCGTGGCTTCTGACAAATTTTCAAAATGGGAGGTTACAAGCGAGGCTACGAGAAGACCAACTCTGCTTATATTAAACACCGCATCTTCAATGGGCACATTTTTTGGTAAAAGTGAACGAGCTTTTTTGGTAGAAAAATGAAAATCGGGGATAATTGCCAATAATTTCAACTGAGTTGGTAAATCCATTTTTACATACTTAACTTCTTTTTCCAACAAACTTCCTACTGTCAATCCTCCAACGAATGCAGGTAGAATATTATCCGTATGTCCATCCATTGTAGCTGCTAAATATATTATCTCTTCTTTCTTCAAAGGATTATTAAGCAGTTCGTTGGCAACTACTAAGCCTCCGACTATACAGGCTGCGCTACTTCCCAAACCTCTTGCTATGGGTATATTATTTATAAGATTTATGCGAAGACCCTTCGGATGAATATTTACTGCGTCAAACAATCGTTTCATCGCCTGATAAACTAAATTATGCTCATTAGTTTCTATATATGCTTGATCTTCAACCGGAATATTAATTTCTAGGCCAAAGTTTATTTCTTCTACTTCTATGATATTGTACAATTGTAAGGCTATCCCTAAACTGTCAAATCCTGGTCCTATGTTGGCAGTTGTGGCTGGAACTTTGACTCTTATCATTTCTTCAGCCCTTTCATTAAGTGATTATCCAAGATTAAGTTTGTTTTTAACATTGTTGATAACAGAGTTTTCGCAGGAAAAATATGTTTTTATAATGCCCCTATATATATCGATCATTTTCTTGCAATTTTCGTTCAACTCATCTTCCTTGATTTTCCCCTCAAAAAAATCGTTCAACAATTCTTCTTCTTTTTCGTTCATACTAAGTTGGCCTCCTCTATGAATTGTCGCAATTTTTTTCTCGCATAATGCAGCTTACTTTTTACAGTCCCTAAAGGGATTTCCATTATCTCAGCAATTTCATTGTAACTCATACCATCGATATCTCTTAACTTAATCAGTAGTCTTTCTTCCTTGTCTAGTTTTTCCATTATATTTAAAATCATTTGGTAATCAAGCTCTTCTAGTACTTCATTTTTTACATTTGTATTGGAGATTGCTTGTATATTAGGATTTTGATCCGTTTCATCTTCAAAATCCACAGAAGTTTCTTTGCTTCGTTGATATTTGCGAGAATAATTTTTTCCCACATTGACAGCTATTCTGTAAATCCAAGTAGACAATTTGGAAAGGCCTTTAAATCCATTTATTCCTTTAATAATTCTTATAAACACCTCTTGAAGTGCATCTTCTATTTCATCATGGTTAACGTAATTTTTTAAAACCCCATAAATTTTTGGTGCATACTCTTCGTATAATTTTTTAAACGCATCGGGATCATTTTTTTTAAGATCTTCAATGAATTTTTCTTCTATCAATTTGACTCTCTCCTATAATAAATTGTTCATTTTATTATACCATAAATTGTTAGGGCGATTCTATGAAAAATATTTCTTGAAATTTTTTTCATAGTTGACAAAAATGTCGATAATTGTTCCTAAATTCATATAATTGCTTCTAATCGCCTAAGAATAGATTTCTTTGGATTTGAAACTTTGAGAAAAAAGGGATAAAATATTTATGTACAATAAAAGTGAAGTTCTATATTTTAATAGAAAGAGAGAAACAATTAGAAAAAGGAGGATTACAAAGATGGAAGAAACAAAAAAGGTAAGCTTGTACGATAACGCCGTTAAGCAATTTGACAGAGCCGCTAGAATTATGGAACTAGATAGAAATTTAAGAGAAGTATTAATCAAGCCAAAAAGAGAACTTACTGTTAATTTCCCAGTACGCATGGATGATGGGTCAATCAAAGTTTTTACAGGTTATAGGGTACAACACAATGTTTCTAGAGGTCCGGCAAAAGGTGGAATTAGGTACCATCCAAATGTTACATTAGATGAAGTTAAAGCATTGGCTTTTTGGATGACTTGGAAGTCAGCAGTGGTGGATATCCCCTATGGTGGGGCTAAAGGCGGAGTTACAGTGAATCCGTTTAAACTTTCTGATTCTGAATTAGAGAGATTATCACGAAGATTTTTCTCTGAAATTCAAATCATAATAGGTGAGGAAAAAGATATCCCTGCTCCAGATGTAAACACTGATGGTCAAATAATGGCTTGGTGGATGGATACATATTCGATGAATATTGGTCATACTACCTTAGGCATAGTCACGGGGAAGCCTTTAGAGATCGGCGGATCTGAAGGAAGAACAGAGGCCACTGGAAGAGGAGTAAATATATGTATTGAGGAAGCTGTAAAGTATTTGAGAGACAAAGGGAAGCTAAATAAGAAAGATGAAGCAATAACCGTTGCCATTCAAGGGTTTGGTAATGTTGGTTCTTACTTAGCTTTGACCCTTACAGAAGAAACTAAATATAGGTTGGTTGCAATATCTGATTATAGTGGTGGTTTTTATAAAGAGTCCGGTTTCACAGCAGAAGAGATTCGTAGTCTAATGGATAGAACTAAAGGTAGAAAAGCATTGTTATTGGATGTTAACGAAGAAGGTTATAAAGAGATAACGAACGAAGAATTATTGAAGCTAGATGTTGATGTTTTGGCCCCTTGTGCTTTAGAAAATGCAGTAAATGAAGATAATGCAGAGGAAATAAGAGCAAAACTCATTGTCGAAGGAGCTAATGGACCATTAACTCCCGAAGCGGACGAGATATTATTGTCTAAAAATGTCTTCATAGTACCGGATTTCTTGGCAAATGCTGGTGGAGTAACGGTTTCGTACTTTGAGTGGGTGCAAGGGCTTCAGTGGAATTTTTGGGAACTAGAAGACATTAGAAAAGCCCTTCATAAAAAGATGAAGAATGCATTTTGTGATGTTGCTCAAACGATGGGAAAGTATGAAGTTGATATGAGAACAGCTGCTTATGTGAGAGCCATTGAACGTGTGGCAAATGCTACAAAGTTAAGAGGAATCTATCCCTGATAAGAAATAACAAAATATACCCCTTCCTTAATTATTTAGGAAGGGGTAATTTTTTGGTTACTTTGTTTAAGTAAAATAGAACGAGTTTATTTAATAAAGGGGTGGAAAAATGGCTTTTACATTAATTTCGGTATTCATAAACTCTACAATTGGTTTTTTTCTGGTTGATATGTTGTATTGGATTTTTTCACTGGTAATCTTAGGTATTATACTTTACATTTCCTGGGAAAAAAGTATGTACAGCAAATTGGGTAACTTTATTTTATTAGTAGGGATTTTATTTTCTTTTTTTGGTTATTTAAATAATTTTGATCCATCTTATTTTTATTTGTTAATTAACCTGTCTGCCTTTTTTGCTCTTCTTTATACCGCGTTTAATAAAAAATTGTTAATTATTTTATCTTGGATGTTAAATGGTTTTTCCCTGGGGTACATCATCGCATCTTTGAGAAACTTAAATTTGGGCATTATATTTGGTATAATTATTTTCCTTATTGGATTAAGAGATGCGTTTTTGCCTAAAAAGTTTGATGACCATTTAAATAACTAATTCGTGTATTGCAGAGGTTAACCTTTTTATACCCTCTTCGATGCTCTTTTCATTTGCACAGGAATAATTTAGCCTCAATGTGTTTACATTGTTCTTATCGATATAAAAAGGGTCTCCAGGAACGAAGGCTACCTTTTTTTCTATAGCCTTCTCAAATAACTTCAGAGCGGAAATATTGTTTGGTAAAGTTATCCATAGAAACATTCCACCTTGTGGATCTGTATACTCTACGTTTTTGGGGAAATATTTTTTGATACTTTTTATCATGGCATTTTTTTGGGTACCATACCTCATTTTTATGTTCATTATATGTTTGTCTAGGTCGTTCTCTTTCAAGAACTGGTATAGTATTCTTTGCCCTACATAATTAGAATGTAGATCAGCCCCTTGCTTAGCAGTCACAAGATTTTCCAGTACATCTTTGGGAGCAACTACCCAACCCAGCCTAAATCCTGGGGCAACAATTTTTGAGAAAGATCCTAAAAGTATCGTTTGTTCAGGAATCAATTTTTTGAATGAAACACTATCTTCCCCTTCAAATCTTAACTCTCCATATGGGTCATCCTCTATTAGGTAAATATTGTGCTTTTTCAACAAGTCAGCTATCTTTTCTCTGTTTTTATTTGTATATGTAATTCCCGAAGGATTTTGAAAATTTGGGACGGTGTAAAGTAATTTTGGTGAAAATTCTTCTAAAACATCTTCTAATTCTTCTAAATCAAGACCCTCTTGGGATAGTTTTACGGTTTTAAAGTTTTTTGTGTATACTGCTAATGCTTGTATGGCTCCCAAGTATCCAGGTTCTTCAATTGCAATGAAATCATCTTCATTTAAAAAAAGTTTTCCGAGTAAGTCGAGGGCTTGTTGAGAACCATGAGTTATTAAAACATCATCTTTTGTTATGTTTAAACCTTTCTTTTCGTGGTACCTATTGGCGATAAATTCTCTTAAGGGTGGATATCCTTCTGTGGTACTGTATTGAAGTATCTCTTTACCGTGATTATCAAACTGAGAAACAGCGGCATTTTTTATTTCTTCCACGGGAAATAAATCAGCGTTTGGTAAACCGCCCGCAAATGAAATTATTTCGGGGTCATCAACTACTTTAAGTATCTCTCTTATAAAAGAACGTGGAACGTTTTTCATACGATTAGCGTATATATTTTCCATTTTTTATCTCCTCCTGAAAAGTTTTATAGCCTTTAGCGCCCCTTCGCCCCGCAGCCCACCCATAAGGATAAAAAAGTATACCTCTCGATACTACCTTTTTAAAATCTTTTATTTTAAAAGTTATGTTAGTTTTCTTTTACGGGGAACAAATTATCTACAAACAATCCATATTCCACACTGTCTAACAAGGCTTTCCAACTGGCTTGAATTATGTTAGTTGAAACACCCACAGTAGTCCAAGTTTTATCAGTGTCTGAAGTTTCTATTAAGACCCGTACTTTTGCAGCGGTTCCAGAAGCACTGTCCAGCACCCTTACTTTGTAGTCGATCAATTTCATGCTTTTCAGGGATGGGAAAAAGTCTTCTAAAGCCTTTCGCAACGCCATATCTAAAGCATTCACAGGTCCATCGCCTTCAGCAACGGCATGGACGGTTTCATCGTTTATTTTTAATTTGACAATAGCTTCGGTTCCCGTACCTTCACCAAAATTGTAATGAAGAATGTTGAAATTTTCCACTTGAAAATTCGGGGTGTAATCAAAAAATTCTCTTAATACTAGGAGTTTCAAAGAAGCATCTGCACCTTCAAATTGATATCCATCATGCTCATATTCCTTGATCTTCAATGTTAACTTTTTGAACTGTTCTTCAGAAAATTGTGTAATATCAAAGCCCAATTCTTCCAACTTTGATTTCAAATTGCTTTTTCCTGATAACTCAGAAACTAATATTCTTCTAGTGTTCCCAACCCATTCCGGAGATATGTGTTCATAAGTGAGTGGATTTTTAAGAATGGCGCTAACATGGACACCACCTTTATGTGTGAAGGCACTTCTTCCCACGTAAGGGATCCTGTTGTCAGGAGTTAAGTTAGCAACTTCAAATACGTAATTATAAAGTGAAGTCGTTTTTTCTACATTTATTTTCGGTAATCTAGATCCGTATTTAAACTTCAAGTTAGGTATTATAATACAGAGGTCTGCATTACCACATCTTTCCCCTAAGCCTCCAACCGTTCCTTGTATTTGTTCAACTCCTTCTTGTAAGGCTGTAAGAGAATTCGCCACAGCTAGGCCAGAATCGTTGTGAGCATGAATGCCCAAAGGTATTTTTATTCTCGCTTTTACCTCTTCTATTGCCTCTTTGATCTTTGAAGGGGTTTGTCCTCCGTTTGTGTCACATAAAACAGCGATCGAAGCGCCAGAGTTTTGTGCAACTTCCAATGTTTTAATGGCATATTGTTGATTATGGTAAAAACCATCAAAAAAGTGTTCGGCATCAAAAAATACTTCTATACCTTTTCTTTTTAAGAAGGTTATCGTATCTTCTATAAGTTTTAGGTTATCATCAAGAGAAATGCCCAAGGCTTGAGATACATGGAAGTCCCAACTTTTTGCAAATATAGTAACGATTTTTGCCCCAGAAGAAACTAATTTTAAAATATTTGGATCATCTTCTGCTTTTATTCCGTATCTTTTTGTAGAGCTAAATGCGACTATCTCACTGTTTTTGAATGACATACTTTGAACCTTTTTAAAAAACTCTTCATCTTTAGGATTGGATCCCGGCCAACCACCTTCAATGTAGTCTATTCCATATTCATCTAATTTTTTGGCTATCTTTAATTTATCTTCCACAGTTAGAGAAACATTCTCTCCTTGGGTTCCATCTCTTAAAGTGGTATCAAACAATTTAGGTTCTTTCAATTTGGTTCACCCTCTTTTTAAAATTTTGACAATTTCGTCTCCTACTTCACTGGTGCTTAAATTTCCCCCCATGTCTTGAGAAAGTAAGTTTTCATCGATCGATGTTTTAATCGCACCTTCAACTTTTTCAGCTAAGTCTTTTCTTCCAAAATATTCTAAAATCATTGCTGCAGCTAAAATAGCAGCTATGGGATTTGCAATACCTTTACCAGCAATATCGGGAGCTGAACCATGAACAGGTTCAAACATGGAAACACTGTTGGGATTAATATTTCCTGAGGCAGCTAATCCCATTCCCCCCTGGATTTCTGCTCCTAAATCTGTGATGATGTCCCCAAACATGTTACAGGTTACTATCACATCAAAAATTTCTGGATTTCGTACCATTTTCATAGTTATAGCATCTACGTAGTAATGATCAGTCTGAACGTCTGGGTATTCCTTCTTTAACTCTTCAAATACCCTCAACCATAAGCCATGAGAATAAGTAAGTACATTACTTTTATCGCAGAGTGTTAGTTTCCCTTTGTTGTTTTTTGCAAACTCAAAAGCGTAACGGATGATACGCTCTACACCTTTTCTAGTTGAAATCATCTCTTGTATCGCTACTTCGTCTTGAGTATCTTTTTTTAAAATTCCACCAATACCCGCGTAAAGTCCTTCTGTATTTTCTCTTATTAC
Organism: Petrotoga mobilis SJ95; assembly: GCF_000018605.1. NCBI lineage: Bacteria > Thermotogati > Thermotogota > Thermotogae > Petrotogales > Petrotogaceae > Petrotoga > Petrotoga mobilis. Next base: position 1,729,922 of record NC_010003.1, read on the forward strand.
TGTAAAATTGATCTCATTAACGCCTTTCTTTTTCAAAGGCGAAAACCTGTCGTTTAGTAGCTTTATTGGTCTTAAATTGACGTATTGATCAAAATGAAATCGTAATTTTAATAGTATCCCATGCTCCAAGATCCCTGCTGGTACTCTTGGATCCCCTACTGCACCCAAATATATGGCATCGAAGGTTTCTAATCGTTTCAATAGAAAGTCTGGGATTAATTCTCCAGATTTTAGATACCGTTCGGCTCCAACCTCGAACTCTTCAAATTTGAGATTCAAATTATACTTTTCTCCCATAAAATTTAATATTTTAAGACCTTCGTTGATTACTTCCTTCCCAATTCCATCCCCTGGTAGAACAGCTATCGACGGCATCTATTGAGCGACCTCCTTTTTGATCTTCTCTATCAATCCCCCGGAAGATATTATTTCTTGAAGAAATTTAGGATATTTCTCTGAATAGTATTCTTTCTTGTTTTTTAGATCTTTGATGATTCCATTGTCTAAGTCTACCTCTATTTCCGAACCATCTTGGATATTATGAGAAGCCTCTTTAGAAATAAGTATAGGTAATCCAATATTGATGGCGTTTCGATAAAAAATCCTTGCAAAACTTTCTGCTATGACACAAGAAACACCTGCCGCCTTAATCGATAATGGAGCATGTTCACGAGAACTTCCAGAACCGAAATTCCTTCCGGCTACTATAATGTCTCCTTTTTGAACTTTTTTTACGAAATCTTTATCTATATCTTCCATACAATGTTGTGCCAATATCTCTGGTTCAGGGTTGTTTAGATATCTAGCTGGTATAATAACATCGGTATCAACGTTGTCACCGTATTTGAAAACTCTCCCTCTGAATTTCACCTTATAACCTCCTCAGGATGAGTGATGTATCCAGTAATAGCAGAAGCTGCCGCCACCGCAGGATTGGATAAATAAACTTCACTTTCTGGATGACCCATCCTTCCAACAAAATTCCTGTTAGTTGTAGATATCGCCTTCTCACCTTTTGCCAAAACTCCCATGTGTCCACCTAGGCAAGGTCCGCACGTTGGTGTACTTACGGCGGCTCCCGCTTCGATGAATATTTCAATTAAACCTTCTTTTAGTGCCTGCATGTATATATCTTGGGTGCCAGGAAAAATAATGCATCTTACATCAGAGTTAACTTTGTGTCCCTTAAGTACGTGAGCAGCGATTCTTAAGTCTTCTATTCTTCCATTGGTGCAAGAACCAATTACCGATTGATCAATTTTTATCCTCTTTGCTTCAGTAACAGGTTTGGTGTTTTCTGGCAAATGTGGGAAAGCCACCTGTGGTTCAATATTTGATACATCATATTCGATAACTTCTTCATATGAAGCATCGGGATCGCTACTTACCGGTGTATAATCTCTTACTGCCCTTTCTTTTAAGTACTCTTTGGTTTTTTCATCGTATTCAAATAATCCACATTTAGCCCCTGCTTCTATCGCCATGTTCGCCATAGTCATTCTCGAATCCATAGAAAGGTCTTCGATCGTTTCTCCAGTAAACTCAATAGATTTATACAGGGCTCCATCCACTCCTATATCTCCTATCGTGTAAAGTATCAAATCCTTTCCACTTACCCATGGGTTTAACTTTCCTTTGTATACGATTTTTATACTTTCTGGGACTCGGAACCATAAGTAACCGGTAGCCATTGCCGCAGCCATATCGGTGCTTCCAACACCTGTACCTAAACAGTTAAGAGCACCATAGGTACACGTATGGGAATCTGCTCCTACAACGATTTCACCTGGTAAGGCTAGTCCTTTTTCAGGTATTAGACAGTGTTCTATTCCCATTTTACCTATCTCAAAATAATTAAGAATATTCATCTCTTTTGCAAAATTTCTTATAAGTAGAGCATTTTGCGCGGATTTTATATCTTTGTTTGGGGTAAAGTGGTCTGGAACTATTGCAATTCTTTCATTATCAAATACTTTGGATAATCCTATTTTTCTAAATTCTTTGATGGCAACAGGAGTTGTTACATCGTTCCCAAGTACAAGATCCACTCTCGCATTAACAATCTCTCCGGGTTTAACTTCACTTTTATTTGAATGAGATGCAAGGATCTTCTCTACAATTGTCATTTCTTTATTTCCTCACTTTATTATTTTATTTTTTTGTAGTTTGGAGTTTCTTAGTCATATATTTATTCAAGGCATTTAGATAAGCCAAAGTACTCGCTTGGGTAATATCTGTTTCAACAGAATGCCCAACGTACACATCTTCTCCAATTTTGAGTTTAACGGTTGTTTCTCCTAAGGCATCGGTCCCCTCTGTAACCCCTTCAATCTTATACGAAATCAAAGTGATATTTTCTTCTTCAGCGATTTCGTTTATGGCTTTAAATATTGCATCTATTGGCCCGTCTCCACTGCAAGCTGCTTTTTCTATCAAATCTTCTCCTCTTGCTATCTTTATAGTCGCTGTCGGTAGTGTAGTGTTTCCAGTAGTAACGGATAAATATTTGAGTTTGAAATAATCCTCGGTTTTATATAGTTCGTCGTTTATCAATGCTTCAACATCAAGCGGATTTAAATTCTTTTTTTTACTGGCTAGATCTTTGAATTTAATGAATAACTTTTCAAAGGTTTCTTCATTCACGGTGTAACCAGATGATGTTAAGAACTCCTTTAAGGCATGTCTTCCCGAATGCTTCCCTAAAATTAGTTTATTTGAATTCAACCCTATACTTTCTGCTTTCATTATTTCGTAAGTAGTTCTCTCTTTGATAACACCATCTTGATGAATACCAGATTCATGTGCAAAGGCATTTTTACCTACTATTGCTTTATTAGGTTGAACAACCATTCCAGTAAATTGTGAAACCATGTTGCTTAATTTTAAAATCTTAGTTGTATCCTGGGTTACGACTAAATCTTCAAAATAATCTTTTCTGGTAACTAACGCCATTAAAACTTCTTCTAAGGCAGCGTTGCCTGCCCTTTCTCCTATTCCATTGACTGCAACCTCTGCCTGATCGGCACCCTCTTTCAGAGCAACGAGTGTGTTAGCAGTTGCCATCCCTAAATCGTTATGGCAATGTACACTTAATTCAATCTTGTCTAAGTTCCTTGTGTTTTCTTTTATCTTTTTAATAAATTCACCAAATTCTTGAGGAATTGCATATCCCACCGTATCAGGCACGTTAATTACCCATGCACCAGCTTCGATGACTTTTTCAAAGAGTTTGTACAAAAACTCTAACTCGCTTCTTGAAGCATCTTCTGCTGAAAATTCAACGTTATTAGTATACTTTGCTGCATACTTCACGGCCTCAACTGCTCTTTCCAAAACTTGATCTTCATTCATTTGCAGCTTATATTTCATGTGAATAGGAGAAGTGGCAATGAACACATGAATTCTTGGTTGTTCTGCTTCCTGAAGTGCTTCCCAAGCACAATCGATATCTTTGTAATTCGCCCTTGCTAAAGCGGCAATCTCAACATCTCTGATTTTTTGGGCGATGTTTTTCACACTTTCAAAATCACTACTTGAAGAAATAGGAAAACCAGCCTCTATTACATCAACTTTTAACAAGGAAAGCTGTTCGGCTATTGCCAACTTCTCCTCCATTGTCAAACTTACTCCTGGAGATTGTTCACCATCCCTCAACGTAGTATCAAAAATTTTTATTTTTCTCAAATTTGATCACTCTCCCACTTCAGTAGATTTAGCTTTCTATCCAAGGCATCATCGCTCTCAACTTCTCTCCCACTTGTTCTAACAAAGAATTATTATCTTTTTCAGTTAAAGCGTTGAAAACAGGCCTATTGGCTTTGTTTTCTAATATCCAGTCCTTTGCAAAATTCCCATTCTGTATGTTTGCAAGTACATCTTTCATGGTTTCTTTAACCCTATCATCGATAATTTTGGGACCGATGGTAATATCTCCGTATTGTGCAGTGTCACTTATGGAGTATCTCATCTTTTTTAATCCGCCTTCATACAAGAGATCAACGATTAATTTTAGTTCGTTCAAACATTCAAAATAGGCTATTTCTGGTTGATACCCCGCTTCAACGAGTGTTTCAAAACCTGCCTTGATAAGTGATGTAGTTCCACCACATAAGACCGCTTGTTCTCCAAATAGATCCGTTTCTGTTTCCTCTTTAAAAGTTGTTTTGATAACACCTGCTCGTGTACAACCTATTCCTTTGGCGTAAGATAAACCCAACTCTTTTGCTTTTCCGGAAAAATCTTGGTGAACAGCTAATAATCCTGGAACCCCTTTGCCTTCTAAATACATTCTTCTGACTAAATGACCAGGACTTTTGGGAGCAACCATGAATACATCTACGTTTTTTGGAGGCACAATTTGTCCAAAATGGATATTAAAACCATGAGAAAACCCAAGTGCATTACCCTCGTCTAAGTTGGGTTCTATGTCTTTTTTGTACACCTCACTTTGAACTTCATCAGGGATTAATACTTGAATAATATCTCCTTTTTTAACCGCTTCAGATGTTTCATAGACTTCAAAACCATCTCTTTGAGCAGTTTCTTTGCTTTTACTATCTTTCTTCAGACCTATAATTACTTTTAATCCGCTATCTTTAAGATTTTGTGCCTGAGCGTGACCTTGACTTCCGTAACCTAAAACCGCAATAGTTTTTTCCTTCAATAAACCTAAGTCGGCATCTTTTTCATAAAATGTTTCCACCATGAACTATCACTCCTTTATTTTTTGATTTTTATGAATTTGTCAAAGCGTTGTTGTTCATTTCTCTATCTATAGCTACGATCCCTGTTCTCACGACTTCTTTAATGCCAAAATCCTTCATTATTTCGATAAAGGCATTTATTTTATTTTCATCCCCCGTAATTTCAACTGTTATTGTGTCAAGGGAAAAATCGACAACCTTACCCCTAAAAACGTCGACCACCTGAATAACTTGGCTTCTTTGATTTTTTCCACAATTTACCTTAATTATCGCCATATCCCTCTCTATCATATTGCTTTGATTCAATTCAGTGATCTTTATAACATCTATGAGCTTGTAAAGCTGTTTTTTCACTTGTTCGAGTGTGTCTGTGTTTCCTTCGACAACTATGGTCATTCTTGAATACTCAGGTAATTCTGTTTCCCCTACATTTAAACTCAGTATGTTAAAATTTCTCCTACTGAATAGACCAGATATTCTTGCCAAAACTGAGGGTTGATTATTCACCGTTACTGATAAGATGTGTCTCATGCAACCTCCCCCTGTTTTTCCTTTTCTCTCTTTTTCTTTTTTAGTTCCAACATCTCATTGATCGATGCCCCTTCTGGAACCATTGGAAATACGTTCTCATCTTGAGGAATAATGACGTCAAGTAAAACTGGGCCATCGTAATTAAGAGCCTCTTTCAAAGCCATCTCTACATCGTTTGTTTGATCGATTCTTAACGATTTTATTCCATAAGCCTGAGCCAATTTAACAAAATCAGGATTTTCAAGTATAGTGACAGAATATCTTTCATCAAAAAATAACTCTTGCCACTGTCTTACCATCCCTAACGTTCCATTGTTTAAAATAATTATTTTCACGGGGAGCCTGTTAGAACTTATTGTAGCCAACTCCTGGAGATTCATTTGAAAACTTCCGTCACCAGATATGTTGATAACCGTTTTATTGGGATTTCCTACCTGAACACCTACACTGGCGGGTAAACCGTATCCCATAGTTCCAAGACCTCCAGAGGTTATAAATGACCTAGGTTTCGAAAAACGAAAGTATTGGGCTGCCCACATTTGATTTTGGCCAACTTCTGTTACTATTACCGTATTTTCATCAGTTAACTCATCCAATTTTTCAATCAAGTATTGTGGTTTAATACTGTTATCATCGTATTCGTAGTTAAGTGGAAATCGTCTTTTCCATTCTTTTATTTGTTCAAGCCATTCTTTTCTTTCGATCGTCTTTATTAGTGGAATTAATTTATCTAAAACGTTTTTCGCATTACCAACAATCGGAATATCAACTTTGACATTTTTATTTATTTCTGCTGGATCGATATCTATATGGATGATCTTTGCATGTGGAGCAAATGTCTCTAACTTCCCCGTTACCCTGTCATCAAAACGTACTCCAACTCCTATTATCAAATCCGCTTCAGAAATAGCGTAGTTGGCATACATTGTACCGTGCATACCTAACATCTTTAAAGAAAGCTCATGATCTTCTGGAAAAACACCAAGCCCCATGAGAGACGTAACTACTGGTATTCTTCCCTTTATTGCCATATTTGTTAGTTCTTCTGAGGCATTAGAATTTATAACGCCTCCACCGGCAAAGATGACGGGCCTTTGCGAAGTGTTAATTGTCTCGGCTGCCAATTTTATTTGCATATAGTTTCCTTCGTATGTTGGTTGATATCCTGGGAGATGAACACTTTCAGGATACATGAAATCAGCATGCGATTTAAGAACATCCACCGGTAAATCAATTAAAACGGGACCTGGTCTGCCGGTTCTTGCTATGTAAAAAGCTTCTTTTATTGTCTTGGCTAAATCCTTCACATTTGTTACCATGTAATTGTGCTTAGTTACAGGCAAGGTTATTCCTCTTATATCTATTTCTTGGAATGAGTCTGTACCTATTAGGCTCGTTGGAGCTTGACCCGTAAAAGCTACAACTGGTACGGAATCCATGTATGCTGTTGCTAACCCTGTAACTAGGTTCGTAGCTCCAGGCCCAGAAGTGGCTATACACACCCCAACCTTCCCTGTACTCCTTGCATAACCATCTGCAGCATGTGCTGCCCCTTGTTCATGACGAACTAATATATGTTTTATAGGTGCGTCGTACAGTTCATCATAAAGGGGAATAACCTTCCCTCCTGGATATCCAAATACAACTTCAACCTTTTCCCTCAAAAGTGATTCAACGAATATTCTTGCCCCGGAAAGAATCGGCATAAAATCACCTCTCTAATTTTTTTATTCTAAAAACGCCCCTTTATCCGCTGATTGTACAAACCTACTGTACCTGTCTAAATACCCACTAGTTTTTGGAAGTATCGGTTTAAAAGTATTTAATCTTGCTTGTAATTCTTCTTCTGATATTTTTAAATTTAGAGTCTTTTGTGGTATGTTTATCGATACCATATCCCCATCCCTTACAACCCCTATTGGACCTCCTGCTGCAGCTTCGGGAGATACATGACCTATGGCAGAGCCGCGTGTTGCTCCTGAGAATCTACCATCGGTGATCAGGGCAACCTTCTTATCCAATCCCATACCAGCTAATGCAGAAGTAGGTGCTAACATCTCTCTCATACCTGGTCCTCCCTTTGGCCCTTCGTACAGGATAACTACTACATCTCCTTCTTTAATTTTTCCCCCATAAATAGCTTTGATGGCTTCTTCTTCCTTGTTGAAGACCTTTGCAGGTCCTTCATGTACCAACATCTCATCCGATACAGCTATCTGTTTAACGATTGCCCCGTTAGGAGCTATATTACCTTTTAACACCGCTAGTCCTCCATCTTTATGGTACGGATTATCTATAGGCCTTATCACTTCCTGGTTGACATAACCAACGGTTTTGAGATTCTCACCTAATGTTTCCCCAGTTACGGTCAAACAGTCTAGATGGAGCAAATTCTTCTTGGACAATTCTTTTAGTACAGCAGGAATACCACCGGCATAATGTAAATCTTCAATGTGATGAATCCCTGCAGGGGATAAACTACATAGGTGTGGGGTTTTTGAGCTAATTTTATTTATAATATCTATGTCAAAATCGATTCCAGCTTCGTGAACAATTGCCGGCAAATGTAAAGCCGTGTTGGTAGAACAACCTAAAGCCATGTCTAGAGTAAAGGCGTTTTCTACAGTTTTTTCGGTGAATATATCCAACGGTTTAATGTCTTTAGCTACTAACTCCATTATTTTTTCTCCACTTTTTGTTGCCAAAGCCCTCCTACTAGAAAAAACTGCCGGAATCGTCCCATTTCCCGGCAGCGCAAGTCCTAAAACCTCTGTTAGGCAGTTCATTGAATTGGCAGTAAACATCCCAGCACAAGATCCATACCCAGGACAGGCGTTCATTTCCATTTCATTTAACTCTTCATCAGAAATCTTATTGGCAACTCTCGCACCAACCGCTTCAAACATATCGTGCAAATCAATTTTTCTCCCTTTGTAATTCCCTGCAAGCATTGGGCCTCCACTTACTACAATGGCAGGAATATTTAACCTCAAAGCAGCCATTAACATCCCTGGAACGATCTTATCGCAGTTGGGAATAAGAACCAATCCATCGAATTTGTAGGCTCTAGCTACAGCTTCAATAGAATCGGCAATTAATTCTCTACTCGGTAATGAATAGTTCATACCGCTGTGTCCCATAGTGATACCATCACAGATTCCTATTGTTGAAAAAGCTAAAGGCAAACCTCCAGCAGCGTATACTCCATTTTTTACACTTTCGCATATTTCATTCAAATGTTTATGTCCTGGTATTATATCGTTCGCAGAGTTAGCTATCCCTATTATAGGTTTATCGATCTCATCTTTTGTCAACCCTAAGGCATAAAGCAAAGAACGATGTGGAGCTTTTGATACTCCTTTTTTAATTTCGTCGCTTCTTTGTTTATTATCGCTCATATAATCCTCCCTTTTCATAATGTTTAAAAATGTTGAAAAAATCCCCGGTAGAATTCATTCCCGTTCTTTCCATTTTGGATAACTTCCAAGAATTTTAAAGAAAGAACTCATTTTTTCTAATTTAACTAATGCTGTTATTATATCTTTATCTTCTTTATAACCTTCAAAATCTATATAAAAAGAATATTCACCTAATTGCTTTTTTGTTGGCCGAGACTCTATCCTTGTTAGATTTATGTTCTTTTCTTTGAAAGTTTTTAACATGTTGTACAGAACCCCAGGTTTGTTGTGTTTTGGAGAACATATTATCGAGGTTTTGTAATTTTTTTCTGTACCTTCAATCTTTGTAAACCTTTCGGAATTTGCAATTACGAAAAAACGGGTTGAATTACTTTTTGAGTCTTGAATATCTTTAGCTAAAACCTTTAAATTATAGATATTAACAATATTTTCTGAGCCTATAGCGGCACTTTTTTGAACATCTTTTATTATTTCACAAGCATTTGCGGTACTCGCGGTAAATATAATTTCGGGATTATTCAATCTATTTTTTATAAACTTACTGCATTGTCCAATAGCTTGTTGATGAGAAAAAAGCTTTTTAATCTCAGTCAAGTCTAAATTTTCATAGGACAGAAGAAAATGTTTGATTGGAACAATACACTCCCCAACTACCTGAATATCAGTTTTCTCGAATAAAAGATCCATTGTAATGTTCACTGAACCTTCTACAGAATTTTCAATTGGAACAACTCCAAAATCTACTTCTTTACTTTGAACCATTTCAAAAACGTCTGAAATAGATTGTAATGGAATCAAAAAAACATTTTCACCAAAATATTTCATTGCAGCAATTTCACTATAAGTTCCTTTTGGCCCTAGATAACCGCATTTTTTGAAAGTCTGATCTTCTTTCAAGACGTCTAACTCCTTGAATTCAAAATTTACGAAAATATTTTCAGAGTTGTAAGAATAAGAAAAAAATTTCATCTTTCCTAATTATTGTTAATTATTTGAGATTAGAGTAAATTATTAGCGATTATACACTAAAATCTCCGTTTTTGCAAGATTTGAAAAAAATTTCATTAAAACCCCTTTCAATTCCTTTTTTTATGGATTTTAAAAAATAAGATTAAAACTGTCGTGTTTAATTTTAATCTAAAATTTACCTAAGATAAACAAAAGATTTACTTCTTCGTTTTCTAAATAATGCATACATAGAAAAAGAAAGACGGCAAAAATGGTACAATTTAATATAGTTAAAAAATAATTCAAATTCGTTAAGAGTCAAAAAATTGATTTTAAGGAGAGATATGATGGCTTTATTAGAAGTAAACTTTATGTCGAAGTCTTTAATGAGAAAAGTACCAGTTATGGTGATTTTACCGGTTGATAAATTAAATTTTTCAATTACATCTGAAATGACAGACAATACTCATTTTAAAACGCTATATCTTCTTCATGGGGGATTTGGTAATTATACAAGCTGGGTTTCAGAAACAAGAATTCAAAGATTGGCTGAAGGAAAGAACCTGGCTGTGGTGATGCCTTCTGGTGATAATTCTTTTTATTTGGATCAACCGGAATTTGGTAATTTTGGGATACTTATATTGAAAAAGTTCTTGACTGGCTTCCATTGAAAAATTGATCGCCAGCCGTTGAATGTAATTTAATTCAAGGAGAGGAAACTAAAATTACCTTTTAAAAATCATAAAATCGTATTCAATATAACACCATACGAAATAAAACCCTTTAAAGTGTGATTAAAATGAAAAAAATAATTTTTGTAATGGGAATTACTTAGAAGGTGTAAAAAATGAAAGTGTTGGGGATAGATTTTGGGACAACTTCTTACAGTGCATGCTTATACGACAGTAAAAGTAAAGAAATTGCCTTCGCAAATAAACAAAATACAAGTTTAATTTTCGATGGTTTAAAAAGTGAATTTGACATAAAAAAATTAGAAAGTGATTTTGATTCTTTTATAAAATATCTAACTAAAGTTTTTGATTTAAAAGGAACCAAAGCTATTTCGGTCACCGGAAATATGCATAGTTTTTTTCTTGTGAAAGATAACACCCCAATAACAAATATAATTACTTGGCAAGATCAAAGAGCTTTAGAGAAAAATGAAAATGGAATTACATATGTAGATTATATTAATAAAAATTATAAATCGCTATTTTCAAAATTTCAATACTTTCTAAGCCCAGGGTATGCTGTCACAACTTTACTCCCTTTACAAAAATTTCTACGTACTTCGGGGTTTTCTCTCCATTTTGCTCCAGATTTCATTGTAAAAAAGCTCACTGGAGATACTACATACGATTCAATACCTATAGATCCTACTATAGCGCATAGCAGTGGATTTTACGCATTAGAAAACAAAGATTGGAATTGGAAACTAATCAATGCATTGGGATACAGCGAAATTCACCTTCCCAAAATTGCTGAACCTGGAACTTTTGTTGGGAATGTTGGAAAGTACATCCCTCAATTAACTGGTACCCCGATTTTTTTAGGGATGGGTGACAATCAAGCGTCAGTTTTAGGCGCAATTTTTGAAAAGAAACTTGAAACTTCTTACAATAAAATAAATTCGATGGTTATAAGCATAGGAACAAGTGGGCAAATATCTGCTGTAGTTAAGGAAATAAAAAGGATTTCAAAATACATAGATTATCGACCTTTTTTAAATAATTATTATTTATTAGTTGGAGCTAGTTTATCCGCTGGTAAGACTATTGACACTATTAAAGATTTTATAAAAAGCTTTATAAGCTTGGCTTGTAAAAAAAACGTTGAAGACGATTATGTTTACGAATTCATCAAGAATTCAATGTTACCTGTTTCACCTTTAAAATTTCGCACTACATTAAACGGTACACGTTATAATCCTCAATTGAGAGGAGCCATTGATAACATAAGTTTAAACAACTTTACAATTCAGAATCTAGTTACAGCAGCTGCATATGGAATAGTGGAAGAACTCTACAAATATTATAGAGAAATGAATATTGATTATGAAGATATCTTAGGGGTGGGGAATGGTCTACAGAAAAATAAATATTTTATAAGCATCATAAAAAAAGTCTTTAATAAAAATTTTTACCTAAGTAAATTGGAAGAAACTACAAGTTTTGGCGCTGCTGTGTGCGCAATGGAAGGAAAAACGAAAGGGGAGGTCGACATTCAAGGATGAATAAAGAGAAAATTCAAGAACAACTAAAGAAACCGTTGATAATTAAAGAAACAAGGTACACTTACTAATCAAAACGTTGTTCTTTCCACTGATTGTTGAACCCTATCAATTATTCTCAAGAAAAAGAATTTCTTGTCTCAACATCTCAAATCTATTTCTTCCATACATTATCCTCTTAATAACTTTCAATTTATTCACAGAACCATCTGCTAATCTTTCGATGTATAAAATTTCTAACCGCTTGCATATCCCGTTTTAAACTGTTCACAAATTGATCTATCTTTTGAAATAAGTGGTTCTGCTTCTTTGAACAGTATTGTATACCTCGTAATGTTTAGGATTGTACTCGAAATTGCTTCATTTTCGAAGTCCACATATATGTTGATTATATCTTTTTGATGTTCTATCTTTGATATCTCACCTGGTTCTGTTAGATTCAATATCTGTTCAAAGAATTTGGGCGGCTCTTTTCTCATTTGGATTTATGCCTTATATATTTTAGCTTTCTTACAGGATACCAGATTATTTAATCATTTATCCAAATTCCATTTTTTCTACCCTACACTTTTCGGAAGAGAATCTAATGATCTTGTCTAAATTTTAGATGGGATTTTCATTTACACAAAATTTACAATAGATATTTCTTTGATAAATAGAGGGTTTCTGGAAGTTTTGTCTGAAATCTGCCAATTTACTTCAAAATTTGGAATTATTCCCAAATAAAGGCGATTATTATCGAAAAGCTTCGATTTACTCATCGAGAGTTAATTTTGATTTTATTGTTTATTAATTTATAATAAGAATTAGTAACGCAAACGATTGCTTACTAAATGCTTATGGAGGGTAACCCCATGCAAAAAACAACTATAAAAGACATCGCAAAGGCTTTGAATATCTCTCCCTCTACAGTTTCAAGAGCTTTAAATGGGAAAAATGGCGTAAGCGAAAAACTCAGTGTAACAATTAGAGAAAAAGCTGAAGAACTTGGTTATGTTGGCAATTTTGCCGCCCGTTCTTTAAAAACATCGCAATCTAAAACTATTGGAGTTACTGTTTCAGATATAAGAAATCCTTTCTTTTTAGATTTTCTAAAAGGGGTAGACAATATTTTATTTCAAAGAGGTTATAAATTCCTTTTAACAGATTCAGGAGAAAATGTTGAAAAAGAAAAAATTTATTTAATGTGGCTTATCGAACACGGAGTAGATGGTATTTTAGCGTCGCCTGTGACTGAAAGAGATGGAAAAAATAATTTAGAACTTTACAAAAAAATTAAGAATATAAGTATTCCAATTGTGTTTTATGATAGAGTCTTCCCTGAGGAATCCCAATTTGATTCAGTCACGGTGGATAATAAAGATAGTATTATTCAAGCTTTAAAATATTTATATAATAAAGGCCATAGAAAAATTGGTATTTTTCTTTCAAAGAGTGGTATTTATACTATAGAACAAAGATTAGAAGGCTTTATAGAGGGGTGCGAACTTTTGGGAATTAAAATAAATGAAGAATGGATAGCAAAAGATTTGTTTCCCGAAGAAAAAACTTACGATAAATTGAAAAAATTGAAGAAAAATCATAATCTTCCAACTGCAATAATTGCCACAAACAATAAAATAACCAAACAGTTAATTAGTGCTTCAAAAAAATTAAACATATTAATACCGAATACTCTTTCAATTATGGGATACGATGATTTGACGGAAAATGAAATAATTTCACCCCCCATAACGTGCATCAAACAACCAGTCTTTGAAATAGGTAGAATAGCATCGACTATATTGTTAGGAAAAATAGAAAATGATGAAACTAAAACAACTAAGATCGTGTTGAAAACAGAGATTGTTGAAAGAAATTCGATCATTAATTTGAATAAAAATACACTTAATTGAATTTATTCTGTTTAAATTTTCAACTTTCATATATTACAACTAGGAGGTGTTTGGTATGAAAAAGGGTCTAACTGTTTTGTTGTTAGTTACTGTTTTATTGAGTTTTTCGTTGATAGGTTTTGGACAAACTAGCTTTTTTGATATTTCAAAGGCAAATCCACCTAAAGCTATTCAGTCAAGTGACATGACAATCTTCTTCATAGTAAAAGCTAGTGAGAATGAATTTTGGCAGATTGTTTTGGATGGAGCGCAAAAAGCGGCGAACCATTTTGGTGTAGAATTTATTCATCAAGAAGCCACTTCGGAGTCTGAAGTCTCAAGGCAAGTTTCTATTTTAGAAACAGCGATTTCTACAAATCCAGATGCTATTGTTTTGGCTCCTACTGTAGCAGATGCCTTAGTCCCTGGAATAGAAAGAGCTATGGATAGTGGAATCCCGGTAATAATTATCGATTCCATGGCTAACACGGATAACTATGTATCATTTTTAGGTTCAGATAACTACACTATTGGCCAAAGATCCGCAGATGAGTTAGCTAAGGCACTGGAAGAGAAAAACGGTTCTCCAAGCGGAAAGGTTGCAGCAATAACATATATGAGTGGAGTTGGATCATTAGAAGCTAGAATCTCAGGATTCTTGGATAGAATTGAAGAGGCATATCCTGATATTGAGGTAGTCAGTGTAAGAGATGCTATGGGGCAAGTCGGTAACACCATAAACATTACTTTAGATTTGCTGACTGCTTATCCTGATTTGGATGGTTTGTATGCTAATAATCAAATGACAGGAGATGACATGGTAAGAGCTCTTGATATGCAAGGAAGAAACGATTTAGCAGCTGTTGCAGTGGATGCCAGTGCCCAAGAGATTTGGGGGTTAGAAAATGGTTATTTAGACTCCGTTCTTGTTCAACAACCATGGGTTATGGGATACGCTGGAGTCGCCTACGCTGTTATGGCAAGAAATGGAGTGCCTCTTGCTAAAAATGTCGATACTGGAATATTAGTTATTACGCCGGAATCATTAGCAAGTGGAGAAGCAGATGCTGCTATAAATCCTTTTGAATATTACAAGGATTGGTAAAAATTCAAAAAAACTAAATGGGGGAGACTTTATTCTCCCCTATTTTAAAAAGAGGTGGTTTGAAAGTGGCTGATGAAATCAATTCTAGTTACAGTGTCATAATGAAAAATATCACCAAAACTTTCCCGGGTGTAGTAGCTTTAGCAAACGTTAATTTCGAATTAGAGGAAGGAGAAGTCAAAGGATTAGTTGGCGAAAATGGAGCAGGTAAATCAACATTAATTAAAATTTTAACGGGAGCCTATACTCCTGATCAAGGTGAAATTATTATATTTGGTGAAAAATTTGGTGCCTTAAATCCGATTATTGCTGAAAAAAAAGGAATTGCGGCGGTTTACCAAGATTTAATGTTAGCTAACCATCTAACGGTTCAAGAAAACATATTTTTAGGTAATGAATTATCTAAATTGGGTTTAATAAATAAAAAAGAAATGACTAAAAGAACCAATGAACTATTAGCAAACTTGGGGTACGAAGGAATCATTCATCCTTTAGATAAAGTTAGGAACCTAAGTTCCGCTCATAAGGGGATGGTGGCTATTGCGAAAGCTCTTGCAAAAAATGCGAAAATTATGATTTTTGATGAGCCTACTGCTGTTCTAGCCGAAAAAGAGGTTAAAGAACTATTTCGAGTGGTGAAACAATTAAGGAACAATGGAATTTCTGTTATATATATTTCGCATAGATTAGAGGAAGTATTTGAAATTTGTGATACCGTGACTGTTTTGAAGGACGGAAAAGTTGTAGGAAGTAGAAAGGTTGAAGAAACAACTGAGGATGAATTGATAACTATGATGGTAGGTAGAGAACTGAAAAAGGATTTGTATCTAGAGCGAAATATAGGGGAAGAAGTTTTAAGGGTCGAGAATTTAACAAACAACAAAGTAAAAGACTGCTCTTTTTCAATAAAAAAAGGCGAGATAGTTGGTATATATGGTTTAGTTGGTTCTGGTCGAACAGAACTCGTAAGAGCTTTATTTGGAGCGGACCCTATTGAAGAAGGGAATATATATATAAGAGGTAAAAAAGTTAATAAACCTTCTCCAAATAGTTCGATTAAAAGAAAACTTGGATTACTCCCTGAGGATCGAAGAGAACAAGGTTTAGCTCTTAGGCTTTCTGTTAAAGATAATATAAACCTGCCTATATACACCCGTATAAGTAAAATTGGAATTATCAATTCAAAAAAAGAAAAAGATAATACGTTTCATTTCATAGAATCTTTATCGATTAAAACTCCTACAATTTATCAAAAAGTTGAAAATTTAAGCGGTGGAAATCAACAAAAAGTAGTTCTTTCCAAGTGGTTAGCTAGTGAATCAGAGGTTTTTATATTAGATGAGCCGACTAATGGAATAGATGTTGGTGCAAAAGAAGAGATTTATGAATTAATAAATGATTTAGCCTCGCGTGGGAACGCAATTTTATTTATATCATCGTATATTCCTGAGTTGATGTCCATTTGTGACAGGATACTTGTAATGAGAGAGGGAACCATCTCGGGAGAGGTAACTAGGGATGAATTCTCTGAGGAAAAAATTCTATCCATCGCTTTAAAAACTGAAAACAACAAGGTAGGTGTAAAGAATGACTAACAACAAAAAAATAAATTTTACCTGGAGTACTCAAACAGTTATATTATTAGTAGTAGTAGCTATGTGGATTTTTCTTTCTCTATCTACAGAGAATTTTCTAACTATATCAAATATTCAAAATGTACTTAGGCAAGTGACCATCCAAGGAATAAATGCAGTCGGTGTTACACTAGTTATCATTACCGCAGGGATAGATCTATCCATCGGTTCAGTTGTTGCTTTGGTTAACATACTTTTTGCAACCCTTTTAGTGGGGGGAACTCCAATTTGGTTTGGAGTTTTGATGGTTCTAGCGCTAGCGGCAGGTCTTGGTTTTGTAAATGGTTTTTTTGTTCATCAGTTTAGGGTACCACCATTTATTGCAACTTTAGCTATGATGAGTATCGCAAGAGGAGCTGCATTACTGATTTCCGGGGGAAGAAATGTCTTTGGACTGCCCAGAAGTGTAGCAGAATTTTCATCTGGGACACTGTTAGGGATTCCTAACTTATTTTGGTTTTTGATAGCTGTAATAGGCTTTATGGAATTTTTATTGAGAAAAACAACATTTGGAAGATATGTTTATGCAGTTGGGAGTAACCCAGAGGCCGCACGATTATCTGGAATAAATATTAGATGGGTTATTATAGGAGTTTATATGATAGCTGGATTTTTATGGGGGTTATCTGGAATATTAGAAACTTCAAGGCTTTGGATGGGAGTTCCAAGCACTGGAACAGGTTATGAATTAGATGCAATAGCTGCAGCCGTCCTTGGAGGAGCAAGTTTAATGGGTGCGCAAGGAAGCGCTATTG
Source organism: Petrotoga mobilis SJ95 (assembly GCF_000018605.1). NCBI lineage: Bacteria > Thermotogati > Thermotogota > Thermotogae > Petrotogales > Petrotogaceae > Petrotoga > Petrotoga mobilis. The sequence continues at coordinate 1,747,121 of NC_010003.1, forward strand.
GAGCATTCTTGGGTGCTTTAGTTATGGCGACTATATATAATGGATCCGTCCTTTTGAACATTAACCCATTTTGGCAAAGAATAATAGTAGGAATTATTCTAGTGATAACTGTTTCGATTGATCAAATGCGTTCCAGAAGAGGATAATAAAGTGAATTCGTGAGGTGATTTTTATGTTAAAAAACATACCTAAGATAATATCTCCAGAATTAATGAAAGTCCTATTAGAAATGGGACATGGGGATGAAATATTGTTGGCTGATGGAAATTATCCCTGCCATTCGGTGGGAGTCAAAGTAGTAAGATTAGATGGACATGGAATTCCAGAAATTTTAAAAGCTATCTTAAAATATTTTCCTCTTGATACTTTTGTTGAAGAAAACGTTCTGTTAATGGATAATAATTTAAGTACTAAACCTGAAATTTGGAAAAGTTACGAAGAAATATTGTATGATTCTAAAGAAGACTTTAGAGTGAAAGTGTTAGAAAGATTTAAATTTTATGAAAGAGCTAAAAACGTATTCGCCATAGTTGCGACAAGTGAAAGTGCCTTGTATGCTAATATCATTCTTAAAAAAGGGGTTGTCAAAACATGATATATATAGACTCGATTAATGAAAAAGCTATTTCATTTTTAAATTTTCCTTTTATTCAGGGGTTGACTACAAATCCTTCCATAATAAAAAAGGAGACTAATTCCTGGGGTTTTGTTGAAACCGTCAGTTTCCTCCAAAAAATCCCAGGAAGTCATTTTGTTCAGGGAAGTGTAAAAAAAGATAAAGATTGGTTTATGGAATTGCATAATCTTTTGGAAAAAGGGGAAATTGATGCTAAGAAATTCATAATCAAACTTCCGTGGGATCCTTCTCTTGCAGCAAATTATGTTTTACCTTTGAGAGATTTAGGATTTAAAGTTTGTGCCACCGCAGTTTATACTATACAGCAAACCTTTACGGCTGTTTTTAGCAAAGTGGATTATATAGCTTTTTATTATGATAGAATGAAAAAAAGCCATATTGATGTAGAAAACAGATTGTTAGATATATTAAACATATGTGAAAAAAACAACCCAGAACTTAGATTATTAGGCGCAAGTATAAAAGATATTACAACTGTCAACAAACTACTAAAATTAGGAATTCATGATTTAACTCTTCCTTTGAACGTTGTGGAGGAAATTTTAAAGACTAATTTTCCACAAAACGATTTAGAAATATTTGAAGATGATTTTAAATTATGAGATAAGTAGAAGAAAATTTATTGGTTCCTGCTAAATTTTTTACAAACTAAAATTCGAAAGGACATTATACAATGAATACAAATTATTTTGAAATAATTCCTAAGATTATACCGGTTTTCATCTTGTTAAGCGTTGGATATTTTTTAAAAATCAAGAAGTTTATCTCTAGCAATTCTATTAGTGAGATCAAGAAATTGATCGTTAACATTTCACTTCCTGCACTATTATTCATATCGTTTCTGGATGTTAATTTAACTATAGAGTTCTTTTTTGTCATTCTAATTGTTTTTTTGATCAATCTTTTGATGTTATTAATAGGTAAGGGTTTTGCATTTTTTACAAAGTTAAAGGATCCTCACTTACCTTTGCTTTTCACCGGTTTTGAAGTTGGTATGCTTGGCATACCCCTCTTTGGAGCAATATACGGTACGGAAAGCATTAAATATATGGCTGTGGTTGATCTTGGCCAGGAGATATACGTTTGGTTTGTATTATTTGCTATGTTATTGAGCCTTCAACAAAAAGAAAAGCGACTGCATTTTGTAGGGTTATTTAAATCTTTTATCACTTCTCCGATAATTATAGCTATTTTACTTGGGATCATTATCAATTCTAGCGGGATAAAATCTTTAATTAGTGAAAATTTCCTATTTCAAGGTGTTATTAACAGTATCGATATGCTTGGGAGTTTAACAGTGCCTTTAATACTATTAGTGATAGGATACGAAATTAATTTTAAAACCAGTAATATGAGTTTACCTTTAAAAATTATTGGCGTTAGACTGTTAATATTAGTACCTATTGCTCTTTTAGTTGGGAATTTTGTTTTTAATAAATTTCTTGAACTCGAACCCCTTTACAGCGTTGCTCTACTGTCGGTTGTAGTATTGCCTCCCCCTTTTATTATTCCTCTCTTTTTTAATCAAGAAGATGAACAAAGGGGTGAGAAAAGTTATGTATATAACACCTTGTCAATAAGCACAGTTATATCTATAATAGCTTTTTTAATCACTGCTGTATTTTTCACACCTACTCTTTGAATAATCTGAAAAATATACAAGAATTAAAAAAACCAGTCATTGAAATATTCTCAGGAGGTAATCCCATGCGAAAACCAACGATAAAAGACATTCCAAAGTCTTTGAATCTCTCTCCTTCTACAGGCATATTTAAAAACTCAAAATCAAAGATCATCGGTGCTATTGCGTTTGATATAAGTAATCCTTTCTTTTTGGATTTTTTAAAGGGTGTAGAAGATGTTTTATTTCCACGTGAGTATAAGATTTTGTTAAGTAACGTCGACGAGAATATAGATAAAGAAAAGACCTATTTAAGCTGGATGATAGGTCATGGGGTCGAAGGTATTTTAGCTTCACCAGTTAGAGAAAGAAACGGTAAAAGTAATTTGAGATTATATCAAAATTTTTACAAAATGGGCATTCCAATAGTTTTCTACGATAGGATGTTTTATAGTCAAGGGCAATTTGATCATGTTATTGTAGACAACCAAGATGCAATCATTCAGGCCTTGATGCATCTAAAAGAAACGGGTCATGAAAAGATAGGTATTTTTTTGTCTAAAAAAGGAATATTCACTATAGAAGAAAGACTCAAAGGGTTTCTAAAGGGTTGTAAACTTTTAAATATTCCCGTTAAAAATGAATGGATCTGTGAAGATATATACCCTCATGAAAAAGCTATAGAAGTTTTAAATTGTCTAAAGAGAAAGAATACTTTACCAACGGCGATAATAGCAACAAACAACAATTTAACTAAGTATATAGTTTACGCTGCTAAAAAAAATAATATAAAAATTCCTGAAGAACTGTCTTTAGTTGGATTTGATGATTCACTTGAAAATGAATTGATAGATCCGCCTTTAACGACTATAAAACAACCAATATTAGAAGAAGGTAAGATAGCTGCCACATCTTTACTATCAAGAATAGAAGACAGATATGCCAGACCTATGAATGTAACATTAAAAAGTCAATTAATAAAAAGGAAATCAGTAAAGAATTTGAATTTATAATAGATTAAGTCATATAAGATATTTTGACAATCTTCTTAACTTAATAATAAATTTCAATTCATATACTCCTATATTAATTATATCTTCTGTCCCGCAAAACGTTTATTAATAGTATCGAAAAACTTTTTATGAAAGTCTCGTTATCTCTTAAGGTATTTAACAATAAAGGAGGAAAATTTCCATGTTATTTAAAAGCATAAGAGGAAGGATAACTTTAATTATCGTTGTAATTTTTGTTTTATTTGGGGCAGCAATCTCTTTCAATATTTTTTCTTTGATAAGATCCAACGATGGTTTGGGTAGTTATAGAGATCTTTCTGATGCAACGAATCAAATCTCTGAAATAGAAAACGACTTTTTTGAAACTGCTTTAGCCTTCAAAGACTATGTGATTAATTACGATGAACAAACAAGAGAAATTATTACTCAAAATATCAACTCTGTTCAAAGTTTCTTTACAGGTGAAACTACCGATTCAACACTTGTGCAAAACGTAATCACAAAGGTAGAGAGTTATGAAAGCGGGTTTAATCAAATTGTTCAATTGAACGAAGAAAAAAATAGACTCGTAAATCAAGATTTTAAAGATATATCCAATGAATTACGCCAAATTATTACCGACTTTAAAACCTTAGCCCAAGAAAATAATGTTTCGATCCTTTCTTTTTATAGTGATAATCTGTTGAATACACTGGATAATATAGATAATTTATCTTCCAAGTATTTCTCATCCAAATCTCTTGGAGATAAAAACAATGTTTTAGACGTTTTTACTGAAATGGATTATCAACTTTCGAATATAGAATATAGGTTAACCTCTGACGAACTAACTGAAATGTTCAACCAGACGAAAGACATGGTTGAACAATTCAAAGACACCTTCGATCAAATAGTCACAGCGATAGAATCCCAGGAGCCTATAATCGGGCAGATGGAGCAAGCAAGGGTAGAGATACTGTACCTATTAGAAGAACAAAGAAATAAATTAAAGGTCCAACAAGACACGTTAGGTCCATCACTCATAGAAGAAAACAACAGGGCTATAACCTTGACAGCCATCTTAACCGTAGTAGCTTTCGTAGTATCGATAATCATGGTCATCTATCTAATAAGAAGTATAACGAAACCACTGTTAGACTTCAAAAACAAGATAAACCAATTCAAAGAAGGAGACTTAACGGTAAACTTTGAAAGTAAAAGCAAAGACGAGATAGGACAGATGGCCAACGCCCTATCAGAAATGAGTAAAGAATTGAGAAGATCCATGGGGTCAATAAGGCAGGCATCAGACAAAGTAGAAAACGCATCAGAAAATCTAACACGCTCATCACAAGAAAGCAGAAAGAACTCAGAAGAACTCAAAAACCAGATGGACAAGATACAAACAAGTACGGAAGAAACGGCAGGAAACGTAGAAGAAGTAACCTCAGGTGTAGACGAAGTAGCAAGGGCTGCACAAGGTGTATCCCAAGACGCACAAAGACTAAGTGAAGAAGCAGATGAAACGAGTAAAGCTGCAGAAGAAGGAAGCAAAACGATAGAAAGTATAAGTCAAGCGGTGAAAGAAGCGGTAGAAAGGACCAAAGAAAGTCAAAAAGAAGTAGAAACACTCGCAAGCAACGCCAAGAACGTACAAAGTATAGTAGAAACGATAAACTCGATAACGGAACAAACGAACCTGTTGGCACTAAACGCAGCGATAGAAGCGGCAAGGGCAGGAGAAGCTGGAAGAGGATTTGCAGTTGTAGCGGATGAGATAAGGAAGTTAGCGGAAGAATCAAGGAATGCAACGGATGAAATATCAGAAATACTAACCAACATAACGCAAGGGACGAACAAAGTAAACGAATCTACGAACAAGGTAGTAGGAACGATAGGAGAAATAAACGAAAAGATGGTGAATGTACAGAAAAGCTTCAATCATATAAAAGAAAGGATAGAAAGGATGGACCAAGGGATAGAAAACATGACTGCAAGTGCAGAAGAACAAAGTGCAAGTGCGCAAGAGATGAGCACAGCAATGGACAGGGTAGCGAAAGCAGTAACAGAGATAAGTGAACAACTAGAAAGGTCAAGAAGTGTAATAGACGAACAAGTAAAACAAGGGGTAGGAATAAACGAAGAAGCGAAAGAGTTGAGTGAGTTAGCCACAGAGTTGAAAGGATTGGTTGAAAGTTTTAAGATATAGAAGGGACCAAGCTTAAAACAAATTTTTGATGTTTTAAAAATAATAAATATAAACTAAGAGGAGGTTATTTTTATATGCAAAAAAGGAAAGTAGGAATAATCACATTTTCAGACGGTAGAGATTTTGTTCATGAGGAAACCTTGGAGATGAACAAAAAATTTGAAGACAGGCTAGTAAAAGCGTTAGAAAATACTGGTGAAGTGGAAGTAGTAAGAGCTTCAGACATTGTAAACAAACCATCCAAAGCCAAAAAAGCTGGAAAAGAAATGCTAAAGGCAGAAGTGGAAATGACGATCTTCAATTATTCTATATGGTGTTGGCCTCACTTAAGTGTTATGGCTTCACTTTATGCCCCTGGACCGTATTTAACTTATGGCCAAATAAATCCAAAGTATCCTGGAATGGTAGGATTGTTAGCTGCAGCTGGTGCTTTAGAGCAAATAGGAATATTCCCAGAAAGAGTTTGGGGTGAGCCAGAAGATCCGACGGTTTTAGAAAAATTACTAAAATACATACGTGCTGCCAGTGCTGCACATAGGTTAAAAGGAGAAAGGTATGGAATGTTTGGTGGAAGACCCATGGGAATGTACACTGCTTCTGCCAACGGAGATCAATGGATGAAAGAATTTGGAATCGATGTTGAACAAGTAGACCAATATGCATTAGTTTTAAAAGCTGAACAAGTACCATCCCAGAAAAAAAAGAAAGCAAGAGAATGGCTTGAAAAATTGGCAACCGTTAAATATGACGGCAAAAGACTCACCCCTGAAATTTTAGAGAAACAGATAGGATTATATTACGCTGCACTTGAAATTATAAAAGAAGAAGAGCTTGATTTTGTTGGATTCAAGGGACAACCTGAAATGACAAATAATTATGCAACATTAGATATCGCAGAAGCTTTTTTGAACGATCCATACGATTTTGATGGTGCAAAGGAACCTATTGTTGCAGCAACCGAAACAGATATGGATGGAGCTTTAACGATGGAAATCTTTAAACATATAGCCCAAACCCCTGTACTGTTTGCTGATGTGAGGCATTACTTCAAAGAAGAGAATTTATTGGATTTAGCAAACTCTGGACAGCATGCGACATATTTTGCAGGAAAATCTAACAAACCTGAAGAAAATTTGAAAAACGTGATTATACACCCTGAAGATTTTTATTTTCCAGCGGGTGGTGGTGCTGTTAAACACTTTGCAGCCCCTGGAAGAGTCACATTAGCAAGACTTGCAAGACAAGATGGAAATTATGTAATGACGATAGTTCCCGCTGAGTTTGTCGAACTTTCTGAGGAAGAAAAGAAAAGATTGAGCGAACAAGTGCAAATCGAATGGCCACATGCATATGCTAAACTAGATACTGATATGGAAACTTTTTTGGAATATTATCCTTGCAACCATACACATGGGGTATATGGAAATTATATAGATGAGTTGGTACATTTTTGTAAGATTAAAAATATCGGTTATCAGATTTTGGATTGAAAAAAATTTATATTTGGAGGAACTAAAAATGTATTTAGTGGGAGTGGATATCGGAACTCAAAGCACTAAATCAGTTATCACGGATGAAAATGGAAAAGTCATTGCAGAAGCTTCTAAAGAATATTCTGTTTTGACACCTCAACCCAATTGGGCTGAACAATGGCCTAATGTGTGGTTTGATGCTGTGATTGATACTCTGAAACTAGCAATAGAAAAAAGGAAAATAGATCCAAAAACCGTTGCAGGAATCGCTATCAGTGGATTATATGGAGGTTCGGGAATCCCGGTTGATAAAGATTTCAACCCTCTGAGGCCCTGCTTGATCTGGATGGATAGGAGAGCAACAAAAGAAACAGATTGGGTTAAAAATAATGTTCCCAAAGAAACTTTATTTGGGATAACAGGTAATTATGTTGATAGTTACTTTGGTTTCACAAAAATCATTTGGATAAAAAATAATGAGAAGGATATTTGGGAAAAAACTTATAAATTTATAACACCAAAAGATTTCGTCATTCACAAATTAACAGGTGAAGTAATAATAGATTTCTCTTCTGCTGGTAATATCGGAGGGATTTTCGACATTCATAAAAAATACTGGTCAGAAGAAATGTGCAAAATGCTTGGAATAGATTCAGATAAATTGCCTGAAAAGATAGTTAAATCTTCTGAGATTGTAGGAACCCTCAACAAAACATATGCTCAAGAGATCGGACTTTTAGAGGGCACCCCGATAATCGCTGGAGGAATAGATGCACCCGTTGCTCAATTAAGTGCGGGATCTGTCAACGAAGGTGAACACGTAGCTATGGTTGGGACTTCGACATGTTGGGGCAATATTCACGATGGCAAATACCTAACCCCTGAATTGGTTAGTTTTCCATATGTTGTAGATGATTTAGCAAAGATATACACGTTTGGGGGAGGAGCCACTTCGGGAGCCATAGTGAGATGGTTTCGAGAAGAGTTCGGGGAATATGAAAAAGAATTTGAAAGAAAAAGAGGTATTTCTGCTTATTCACTTCTTGAATTGGAATCAAAAGATATTCCTCCTGGAAGTGATGGGATTATAGTTTTGCCATATTTTATGGGTGAAAGATCACCTGTTTGGGAATCAAGTGCTAAAGGAACTATTATAGGACTTAACTTGTACCACAAAAGAAGACATCTTTACAAAGCTTTTATGGAGTCTGTAGCCTATTCCCTGAGACATAATATGGAATATGCAGAAAATACTGGAATGAAATTGAATTCCGAATGTTACTTAGTAGGAGGAGCTGCTAAGAGTGATATTTGGACTCAAATATTTGCAGATGTGACAGGATATATTATGAAAAGAACGGATCAAGATGTTGAAGCACCTTTAGGAGATGCATTTTTAGCTGGCTTAGGAACAGGTGTATTTCCCGATTCACAAGATATTAAGAAATGGATAAAGTTCAAAGAAAATACTTCCCCAGACGTTAATAACAAAAGTGTTTATGATAAATACTTCAATTTATACAAAAAGTTGTATGAAAATACCAAAGAAATAATGAAACAATTATAGTCTCATTGATTGAAAAAATTTACCGGTATGGAGTAGCAAAAATCAAGAAAAGGCAACGGATAGAATTTATAGCCCCTTTATGGGGCTTAATTTTTTTTGTTTGTTATAAAATCTTAAGAACCTTGATAATTATTGTAAAAAGGTATATCATAATAGTAAGAGAGAAATGATGTGACTGATTGTAGGGTAATGAGGCACTAAAGTAGGTTTTAGGGCTTCAAAAAAAGAAAAATTTTGGGCTTTAAGGGGAGAAAAGGTATGTATTACGTTGGGTTTGATATTGGTTCATCAAGCATTCATGTAGCGGTCATTGACGAAGAAGGAAAACTAAAATACGTTAAAGAAAGTATTCCACATTTTGGTGTGCCTTTAAAAAGGCTACCGGAGATTTGGGAATCGATAAAACCTGAACTGGATGGGGAAGTACTTTCTACGTCTTTCACGGGAATAGGTGCACAACTTTTCAACAAAGTTTTTTCGGAACTCTTGTTTGATTATGAAAGTGTTACCATACCCAAAGGTGCTTCTTTTCTCGAACCAAATGTTTCCTATGTATTCCACATTGGAGCAAAGGACTCATATTTTTTAAGACTTGGACATCTTAAAGAAAAGGTGAATCTTTTAGAGTTGTCAGCTAATAGCAAATGTGGCGGGGGTTCAGGAATCTTAGTTGAAAAACAGTTGAAAAGATTATACTTAAAAAACGATTCAGAGTTTTTTCAGATAGATGATTACTCACAAAAAATTGAACTAATGAGAAAATTGTATGCCCAAGCAGAAAACGAGGTGAAAGATTACAGCGATATTCAGGGCTTCAATGCTAGATGTGGTGTTGTAATTCAATCAGATTTGATACACGAACAAAATGAAGGTGCTCAAAGGCCCTTTTTAGTTGCAAAATTGTACTCTACAGTAGCTAGGAATTTTAAAAATGACGTGATTGGAGCGAGGGAACTTGATCCATCTCTCTCAGCCATAGCTACAGGAGGAGTCTTTTCAAGTGATTATATCCTCAAAAGTTTCAATATGTTAACTAATTTAAATGTAAAAAGGCCTAAGTACCATACCGCTGTTGCAGCTATTGGGATAGCTCTGGAAGCGTTAGAAAAGAAAAACAAATTTGTGATAGATTTTAACCGACTTTCTGAGATCTCTAATTTTACGAAGAGTAAACGTCCCTATGCTAAGCCTCTTTATGCCTTTCTTGATAAAGTCCACAGCTACGAAGGAAAAATTGAGAAAGTGCAACCTGATGTGGTTAGAGATGTAACCATAGGAGTAGATGGAGGCTCAACCACCACAAAAGCTGCGATTGTGGACGTTGAAACGGGTGCCCTTTTAGACAAAATTTACATCAGCACCCATGGTGATCCAGAAAGAGCTCTTAAAGAAGTGTTTAGACACTTAGCCAAAAAATCCAATAATTATAATGTTCTTGGTGTATGTACCACAGGATCAGCCAGAAAATTGTACGAGAGAATTTTAGTAAGTCAAAAGAAAAAAGAAACTTTAGAAGAAGAAGGATACGCAGTTTTAGATGGAGCCGTTGATGAAGTCACATGTCACGCCAAGGGAATTAAATTTCACGATGAAGAGATCGATACGATATTTGAAATCGGTGGACAAGATATGAAGTTCACTTCTTTCAAACTTAATGGAGAAGAAGCTACAGATCAGATAAAAGAGGCTAGGATGAATTACTCATGTCAAGCCGGAGCTGGTCAAACATTGGAGAACATGGCTCAACTGTTAGGCTTGGATGTCAAATCGACACTTCAAGAAGCCGCATTGAAAGCAGAAAAAGTACCCATTATAGATTCTACCTGTGGTGTTTTCATGGAGATGGAAGAAAACCGTTTAATTTCTGAGGGTTTTTCACAAGAAGAGATAGCGGCAGCTATAGTAAGATCCACAGCAGCTAGTTATTTTAATAAATTTGTTGGAGGTCCACAACATGTTCAAAACAAATGCTCTTGTCAAGGGGGACCAGCCTTGGGGAAAGCATTTTTGGCTGCAATGGCACAAGTTACAAACAAAGATATCTACGCTTATCCCCACAGAGAATTGTTTGGAGCATGGGGAGCGGGTCTTTTTCTAAGAGAAGAGATATTGAAGGTGAAAAAAGAAGGAAAAGAAGTGCGCTCAGCTTTCAGAGGCTTTGAAGTAGTAGATATGAAATTTGAAAAAGAAGAGGTAATGTGTTCAGATTACTTCGGCAAATCGTCCTGTAAGGTAAGAAATTGCAAATTGAAAATCTTTACTATAGCAGGCGAAAAAGTTATAACAGGTGGTTTTTGTCCAAGAGGGAACAGTGAAGGGGCAGAGAAGGTAAAAGTAGATTATGTTGAAATTTTCCATAGATTGTTTGAAAAACATTTTGAAGGCATAAAATACGAAAAGTTGGACGAAATAAATGTCGATAATGAAAAAACGGTAGGTATTCACAGAGCTGGAGTAACCTTAGGAGAAATAGGTATTTGGTCTGCCGCATTGTTTAGTAAAATTGGATTTTTACCAGTATTATCTCCAGTATCAGATGAAGAAATTGCACAAAGAGGTATTAATATTGCTCCTACAGAGTTTTGTATAGCGATGAAACTCGTTATAGGTCACGGGGATCTGCTGGCAAAAGATAAAAGGATAAAACACCTGTTTAACCCTTCGGTTATTGAAGAAGTAAGAGATAAAAAACCAATGAGAAAATTTTGCATATATACCGAGGCTGAAGGTTACTTGTTACAAGACATATTGGGATTGGAAGAAGATAGAGAGATTCTGCCTGTTCTTTACTGGAAAGATAAAGAAAGGTCAGCTCAAGCGATATACGATGAATTAAAAAGAATTGGTTACAATATTTCCAAAGAAGAGATATTGGAAGCCATAGATTATGCAGATCAAAAGTTAGAAGCGTTCAAAAGCGATTTACACAAACAAGGGGAAAGATTCTTAAACAAATTAGAAAAAAGTGAAGAGATAGGGTATGTAGGATTGGGAAGAGATTATGTTGTATTAGACCCTCAGGCTTCCTCACAATCAGGTTCTATGTTCACCAAGCAAAGAGGTATGAATTATATTCCTCAAACTTTTTTGGAAGAGTACTACAAGGATATTCCTATAGATGAACTTTCTTTCAACGAATACTGGTATCAAAATGCGCATATTCTCCAAGCTTCTATATTCGTTGCACAACATCCAAAACTATTTCCGATAAGACAGATGAATTTTGCTTGCGGACCAGATTCAGTCAAATTTTATCATGAAGATGAGATATTCAAAAGAGCAGACAAACCGTTTTTGCATTTAGTGACAGATGCACAAACCAACAACGCTCCCTTTGTTACAAGAGCTGAGGCACACGATCGAGTGGTGAAAAAGAGTAAACCAAAAACGGATTTGGAGTTCAAAGATTTTGTCTTATTCCCCGATGGTCATAAGGACAAATTAAAATTGGGGCAGAGGCAGTGGCTCATTCCCTACATGGGTGAGGCAAGTAACCTAGGAAAAGCTATACTTAAACATTACGGAATAGAAGCGAAGGTTTTACCAACGGCCACAGTTCAAGCCAAAGAAGCGGCAGATAGGTTCATCACAACGGAAGTTTGTTTTCCGTTAAGAGGCGTGGTTGGTGATGCGATGGCAACCTTGGAAGAAATAGCCAGAGATAAAGGAAAGGACTGGATAAATGACAATACCGTTATTTTCTTGCCGACCACTTCTGGCCCATGTCGTTTTGGTAAGTATGGAGAAGTTCTGAAGATTTTTTTACATAAAGAAGGACTTGACAATATCCCTATAATCAGCCCTTCTGTTGATACGGGTTACCTCCAAATAGAAGCGCCAGAACAGTTTAAAACTCTTTATCAGAAAGCAGACGCATTAATAAATGTTTTCAGGGCAATAAAAATGGCGGATATGACAGATGATTTAATCAGAAGATTCAGACCATATGCGGATGATTTTTCTGATTTCGATGAAACTACCCAAAAATTATGGGAAAACCTACAACAATTACTGATGGAAAAAGGCGGTTCTATAAAATATCTAAAAAGATGGGTGAATGACGCTATAGATACTTTCACAAAGTTATCCCCAAGTGCGAAAGAGCATTCACTTCCTTTAGTATTGTACATAGGGGAAATATATTCAAGACAACATGATCCTTACACAGATTATGTAATGGAAAGGATAGAAGAGGAAAGGTTAGAAATAATCAGAGGGACAATAGCTGAATGGTTAGAATATGTGATTTACATTAACGAAAGGAGAAACCCTAATTTTCTTTTCCGATTTGTGGATAATTACATGGGTTTCACAGATTGGCGCTTCAAAAGAATTTTTGGGGCGTATTCTAAAGACCACGCTGTTTTACCCAAACCTCAAAAAATCATCGATGACATGCAAAATAGTAGAAAGTACCACGGTGATATTGTAGGAGAATCACCTTTGGTAATTGGGATATTTCTAAAATTTTTAAATGGTGAATTGGCAAACGGTAGACAAAAAGTTTCTGGGATATTCCATGTAGGACCTTTCACTTGCATGCAAGAAGGCGTGGCGATGGCAAAAATGGATGCCATCGCCAAAGAAGTATCAAAACGAGATCCTTCATTGGTTGTTCCAATGATTCATGCATTTTTTGGAGATTCTGCCAATACGAATCTCGAAGCTGAAATTGCAGCATTCAGAGAACAGTGCTATCTCAAACAAAAATTGACAAAATAAGGATCTACTCTCCCTTTAGCAAAGAGAACCTAAAGTGAAAATTATTCAACTCTAGAAACATCTAAAGTTACTTCTTTTATACCGTTGGTAGTGTTTGTTTTGAACAATTCATTTAAAGCCGAAAGCAATTTGTTCTCAATTTCGGCAATTTTCTCACTGTTTCTAAAATCTTCAGGCTTATAAGTTGAGAATATGAGTCTAAGAGTGTCAAAAACCTGCGAAAAGGAATTTTCCACGGTTTCTTTCATATCTGCGTTGGCAACTAATAAGGAATATTCCGCAACAAAAACACGGTTGTTAAGGTTGATTCTAACTGGGTATTCTCCTTTTATAATTTCAACTTTTAAGTCTTGCTGAGTTTGAATATACCTGATTTCAGGTTCTAGGGCACCATAGAATTTGATGTCAGTGTATCCCAGAAATTCAGGATCACGTGGATTATCTTTAATGGAGTATACACTAACCTGTCCATTTTCAAATCTAGCGTATAAATAACCATTGGCGATTTTAATTCCGTTAATACCTTCTAAATTCAAGTTTTCTTGTAGTTTGGGAGAGTTAGGATTACTTATTTCTGCTATGCTTAATCCTTCCATATATCTGAGTATATATAGATAGTTATCGTGATTGATTACATCTGTGACGTTTCCTGGCGTGTCTATTGTAGCGATTTCTTGGGGTTTACTTGGATCTGTAACTTCATATATAGTTACCCCCATTTCGCCACTTGGTGAGTAGAGATAAACTTTTTCCTCGGGCACTACTTTTGTGGAAAAGCGTATTTGAGAGGTAGATTCTCCACCTTTTTGATCCTTTGCAACAATTCTTAAGGTATAATTTTTTCCCATTTCCAAAGAATTAAATCGATAAAAATACGTATCGATATTTTCTGCTATGAGTCGCTCTTGTCCAGAGTCCGCAGTTAAATATAAATCAAAAACCAAAGAATCTCTATCGGGATCTTCAGCTTGCCATACGAAGTACACACTAGACTCGCTTAATTGTTGATTTTCAGATGGTGATAAGATTATTGGGCTTATGGGAGAACTATTTTTTTGAAAATAATAATTTTCAGAGAAATTATAAACCATGTTATTTTTAACAACAGCAAATTTCAGATCCAATCCTTCTGAAGGCACTGAACTTAAAATAAGTGTATTCTGGGTGGAGGTCCTATAAGGTTCGTACATTCCATCACTGTTTCTTCTATAAATTAAATATTGGTCATAGTCTTGTGGGAGTGTTATATACAAATCGTTATCATCCCATTCATAATCTATTTGATATCTTAGGGGTAATTTTTCGAGATTTATGTCGCTTAGGGTTTTATCTTCATTCACAAACAATTCTGGGTTGTTATAATAGTAATATGCAAGTCCTGTATCATCGACTGCCATGATATTTAGCTCATAAGTCCCTTCTTCTATGGACGTTAATTCTATACTTTCTCCAACAGGAAAAGATGCTTCGTAAGTATTGGCTCCAATCAATTCAACTTTTATTTCGTTGTAAGGTTCTTGTAGACCTTCTGACGCAACTATTTCGTAGTTGATCGTTACATTATACTTTCCACCAAAAAACAACAGAGAAAATATAATCACAATACCCAAGACAACTATTGCAATAATAGTTGTAATAATAATTAATCTCTCTCTGTTTTGTGGTGGTTTCTTTTCTTCTTGGTTGATTAAACTTTCGTATTCTAATTTATTTTCATTCTTATTTTCTGAATTGTTCTCTTCAGCCATTTCTATCCCTCCAAAGATAAATTTACTATTGCCTTTAGAACCCTTTTTTAGCGCCCCTTCGCCCCAACAATTTTTTGTATAGTTGTATGTATGTTTCTAAGGGAATATCTTCTGGTCGAGATGAGGGGTCAATTTGTACCTCAGTTAAATATTTTTCTGTATCAGGTATAATCTCTTTAAGATTATTTTTTATTGTTTTTCTTCTTTTAGAAAAACATATGTGAACAAATTTCATGAAATCTTTTGGATCTATTTCTTCTACATACTTGTACACAGGGTTGAATTTCAATATTACTGAATCTACTTTTGGAATTGGTATGAAATTGTTTTTAGATACATCCATGATTCTTTCAACAGTACAATAAGTCTGAACGAATATACTTAAAGGGCTGTAACTTTTTTTTGATTTTGCCATCAACCGTTGTCCAAACTCTTTTTGAAACATAAAAATTGCGTATTCAAATTTTGGTGATTCTTCAAATATCTTTTCTAATATTTTTGAAGAGATATAATATGGGATGTTTGCTATATATTTCAGTTTTGGAATATCTTTGAATTTAGAAAGGTCTGTGTTTAAGAAATCTTCAAAATGTATTTCTACATTTTTTGAACCTTCAAACCTTTCTTCTAATAGTGGTTTGAGCCTCTCATCAATTTCAAACGTTATTACTTTTTTTGCTTTCTTTGCTATCTCTTCTGTGAGAATTCCATTGCCGGTTCCAATTTCTATTATTACGTCATTTTCATCGATTTCACTTTTTTTTACTATTTCATGAGACACAGTCGAGTTAGACAAAAAATTTTGACCCAACCCTTTTTTTAATCTTATATCGTACTTCTTAAGCCATTCAGAGGTTTTCAAACAAATTTCACCTTTCTTATTTTATCAAAACAGACCAGATACATTAGCGTATGTGTCAAAGCCGGCGTTAATAAAACTCATGAATGTTTGTACCGTACTCATAACTTCTACGATGTTGGTGAGTGTGTTTTTTGGAATATAGATAATATCTTTTGGTTTTACTTCTGGGTTCATCCCGGTTTTTACAGGGGCTGCGTTTATTATTCCAGATAAGTCCAAAGTTACAGGTGGATTTTCCGGACCATCTTTGAATAAGTATACCGTTGTTAATTGAGCTGATTGAGAAGCGTTTCCTGCTTTGAGTATTGCGTCTAGCACTGTCATGCCTGCATTGTATGGGATAATACCGGGTTTTGTTACTTCTCCAAAGACGTAAACAACTTGCTCTTCTGCCGGTGGTACGTAGACTATGGATCCAGGGTTAACAAGTACATTTCTTAGTGATTCAACGTCTTTTATATCCACTTTTATTTCCTCGTTGTTTTTTGTATAGATGAAGATGCTCTCTTGGTTTTTCCAATCGATAGCGGAGTTAGAAAGTATCTCAACCAAGCTCATTGGAACATCTGTTCTTAGACTTTTTGGAGAGATATTTCCCAAAACAGCTATGTATGAACCACTCACTTCTGGTTGAACAACGACGTATGAACCTTTTGGAACTTCCATCATTAAATTGTTCAATAATTCTTCAGAATTTATTGTTTTTATCTTTTCATTGTTTTGGTAGATTGCTATTGTTCCAGTATCTACTGGGGAGAACCCATTTACAGACGAGAAGACATCTATTAACCTTACATTTTTTTGCTGAATAACTTGTGTTTCTCCTGCTTTGTAGACGATAATTTGGTCTGGAGCAATTTTTGAAATCTCTACAAAGGCCTTGCCTTCGAGTAGAATATTTTTTAAACTGTCAAATTCATTCGCTATTGAAGTTCCGGTTTTTTCACCGATTTGATATCTAACTTGGTAGGATTCATCTAAGTTTAATGGGAGCAGTAGTTCATACAAACTTTCTCCTTGATTGTAGGCCATAACATTAGAGAATTCTCCGAATATATAAGCCATTCTTAATTCTGTGTCGGCTATTATCGTTGAGCCAGAACTTACTAAGACATCTTTCAACATAGTTAAGTTATTCGGATCAACGGTTAAACTTTTTGTACTTCCAGAATTATCCACGATAACCAAGTTTCCTGAAAAATTGTTACTGAAACCACCTGCTAATCCAACTATCTTATCCATCCTTATTTTTTCGTTTGGCAAAAATTCAACCTTTCCAGTTCTGTTGAATGCTCCACTTAGATAAACATAGTTTCTCTTAAGTGTAATTTGAACAAAATCACCTTTTTTTAGCTCAGTATTCGAATTTACGGGTTGGTTGTTTACTCGAACTTCTTCCACATTTTCTTCACTTATACCAACTTTAGTTAAGAGTGTTCTGATGTTCATTCTTTCTTGTTTTTCAAAGTCAACTCTTTGTGAATTTTCTTGTGAACTTAAGTATACATAATTTTCAAATCTGTTTATTATTACTGTATCGCCAGGTTGAAGAAAAAAATCTTCATTGTTGGTTGTTTTCTGTAAAGATAAAGTAGTAGTTTCTCCTTCTCTAACAACTGTTACAGAGTCTTCTACTTCGCTTAGACTAACGTTAAGTAACGTTATTACAGATTTTATTCCCATGCCTTCAAAATAATCTAAAGAAGCTGATCCAAAATCAGAAAAGACAAGAACATTATTAGTATAGTTGTAAGGAATTATTACTGTGTCGCCTGGTTGTAAGGAATAATCTTCTTTTTTTACTATTTCATCAAATGGGACTTCTTGAATTTTTCCCTCTCGAACAATCATAATTTCAGCAGGCATCTTGTTAGTAGGTATATTCATGGAAGAGATGACGGTTTTCAACGTCAAACCTTCATAGTAATCTAAAGATGACGTGCCGAAGTCTGAAAAAACAGTGATTTTGTTCGTATAGTCGTAGGGGAAGAGAATAAAGTAATTTTCATATATATAAGGATCTTCACCAGGTTCTCCACTTTTGATCCATTCGATATTAACTTTTTGTTCCTTTCCATCGGGAGATTTGATCAACGCATAAGAGGAGTTAGTGATATCTTTTATCCCACCAGCTAATCCAATTAGATCTGAAAGTTTAATCTTTTCGTTTTTTATGTTAATGACCCCGTTTATGTTGGTGTTTCCTAAAACCGTTACCGAAAAAGGGGCATACTGGGTGATTCCTACTGTAACTTTATTAGTTTTTATGTAACTTTCCATTTTAGTGGATATCTCGTTTTCAATTTCTTCTAAAGTTCTACCTTCTGCTTTTATTCTGCCAATAGGAGGTACCGTGACGTCTCCTTCTGGCCCCACAATTGCATCGGTTATTGAATATTCAGGATATCCTAAGACCCAAATTCCTAAGATGTCACCCATCCTTACGTTATATGAGAATGTAATAATTGGTAAAGCCAAAAGAATTAAAAGAATGATAATAAAGCTACCTTTTTTCATTTTTTATCCTCCCCACTAAAATTTTTTGTTATATCATTTTTTCTATTAGTTCCAATTCTTGAGAATTGTAACCCGAGATTTTTAAATGACTTACTATCTTTTTTGCAACTTCGTTGTTTCCACTTTTCAACGCGGCTTTTGATTTTATGATCAAAAAGTTTATTTTGTTTTGGCCATCCTGAGGTTCTTTTAAATGTAATATGTCTTCATACTTTTCTATTTCGTATAATGAATGGGCAAGGTAAAGGTTTGTCTCGTCTAAGTCTATGCCTTTTTCTAAAGCAATCTCTAAAAATTTACTAGCTTTTTCGTAATCTTCACTTAGCATATAACAGACCCCAATGTTATGATAGAACATAGGATCTTCAGGAAGTAAAGATATCGCTTTTTTATAATATGAAGCAGCATTTAGATAATTCCCTTTTTCTAACATGGTGTTTGCTTTTTGGTTGTAATAATATGCCAGTTCTTTACTCATTTATATCCCCTTCAGTATAGTAAAAAAGAGTATCAACTAAAGTTTTATCTTCTAATAACAGAGAGACACCGGCTGGATTTATCCCACTGATTATTGGAGGAAATAAGTTGTATTCTATGTAATCAATAGGTTTGTATGAAACTTTCAAATAACTTTTCAGATATTCTTCTTGGCTTTGATCTATAATACCTCCTCCGCTCATGAAGGCAAGGTTTTCTAAGTTAGCGTTTACTTCTTTTCCATTAGTCAGGTGGAATAAAGAACTACTTGAAAGGATAAAAGGTATCGTCTTTTCAGGGGTTAGTTCTGTGTCGATCTCACCATGTGTTAATATCTTCGAATCGGTGTTAATTTGGGGTACATGAACTTGGAAGAGATCGTTAATTTCATATTCATAAGTATCTGATATCGAATAAGTACGATGGT
Organism: Petrotoga mobilis SJ95; assembly: GCF_000018605.1. Lineage (NCBI taxonomy): Bacteria > Thermotogati > Thermotogota > Thermotogae > Petrotogales > Petrotogaceae > Petrotoga > Petrotoga mobilis. Next base: position 1,766,372 of record NC_010003.1, read on the forward strand.
AATTAAAAGGCACTCTACCCCCTGAATCCATTACGTATATATTTTTGGTCAAAAAATCCATTTTTTCGCCTGAGATATCGTTGACATTAATTTTTAGGGTCACTGTTCGATCGTTTTTACTATACTTCAACCCGTACAAATTCAAAATATACAGGTTACTTTCAGTATTTGAATCTATTCTTTCCAAGTAAACTTTGTTATCTTCTAAATCCGAAAGGATAAGCAAACCATTTTCAATTTTGACTTTTCCCCTGAATTGACTAGTATTTTTACCATTAAAACTATTATCGATTGGGTTGAGTTCTCCATCTTCTTCTAAAATTTCTATGCCATCTTCAACTGATGAAACTAAGATTTTATTCCAGGGAAGAACATCAAGAGAAATATAAGTTTTATTTGGTAGTTTTGTTGTGTTCACCACTTCATTTTTTAATATATCGAAATTAAAAACTGATGAACTTGCATAATCAATTAAGTATAAATTGTTGTGCCATAAGGCTCCATCGAGAAACGTTGTTGAATGGTCAAATTTCTTTTGTTGAAGTATCTCACCGTTGTAACCTATGATTTTTATTTCATTGTTGTATGGATCGTATCCGACTAATCTTCCAGCGTTATCGATGTCGTAAATCACAAATGGAAAACCTTCTGTCAAAACTTCCTTTTGGTTTTCTATTTCGTTTGTTAATACCGTACTTTCCACCGTTGAATTGGTTTTAATTTCTTTTCTAATGATTGGAGAATAACTTTCAAAGTAATAAATCCCTTTATCCGAGCCTAGGTAAACTCTATTTAGATTTTCGTCAGCGTTTATAGAATAATAATTTTTGCCTTTGTCCAATCTTATCCAAGTTTCTTCGTAGTTACTTGTTTTAAATATCAAGTGATTTTGAGAATCTAAAACGTACAAATTTGAATTGATGATTTCGCAATCTACTGGATTATAAAATCTTTCAAAAGAATCTTTAACGCCTGCTGTTTGGCTAATTTCAAGAAATACAGGTGTGGCATAGTTGGAAAGTGAAAAATTTTTGATACTGTTTATAAAGTTCAACAATGTATTAGCTTCTTCATTTACTGTTGAGAATAACAAAGAATTTTCCAAGTCCTGAATGGCTTTGTCTATCATTCCTAACTGTAAATCCAATTTTGCTGCATAGTACCAAAGTTTGGGTATATCTGTTATATATATTTCTCCACTCATTGCTTGATTTAATTGAACACGTGCCTCGTATTTTTCCCCTTCAAATAACAACTGGAGACTATCTGAAAATAGTTCTCTAGAGTTTAATTCACTTTCTGATAATTCTTGAGAGAATATCCAAACGTTAGTCAGCAAAAGATAAATAAAAAGGGTGATAAGTGCTTTTTTCATTGAATCTTTTCTTCCTTTTTTAGGATTTTTATAATGTCTGCTTTATTTTCAGAATTCGATAGTAACCTTTTGATATTCGATCTATGTCTATACAAGCTCAGAAAAAATAAAAGTGTGTAGGTAATACCCAATTTTAAATTCCAAAAATAACTTAAAATAGCGGTTACAAGCAAACCTAAAAGGGACGATACAGAAACATATTTGGTCAATAATACGACAGATATCCAAACTAACAGAAATATTACACCTAACATCGGGCTCAAAGCAAAGTAACCACCTAATGTAGAAGCCACTCCTTTTCCACCTTCGAATTTTAAAAAAATTGGATAGTCGTGACCTAAGACAAGTACAATTAAAGATAAATAAGGAACCCACGAATCAACACCAAAAATAAGTCTTATTATTAAAATGGGAATGAATGCTTTCAAAAAATCAAGTGTTATTGAAAGGAGTCCCCATTTTGGCCCCAAAGCCCTTAAAACATTGGTTCCTCCAACGTTTCCGCTTCCAGTTTTTCTTATGTCTATCCCCTTACTCCATGGAATCAAGAAGCTGAAAGGAATAGATCCACATAGATAACTGATGATCAAAGCAGCAATGGACATATGTTTTCCTCCCTGAAATAGGATTTATAATTTAGTCAAAGTTTAACAACAAATTTTATAGTGTTTTTTGCTTGGTTTTTGAAGTTTCTTCATTTTTTCTTGCTTCGAATTTTAGAAATATAGGCGAACCAATGAAAGGATCAATGTAATTTCTTATCATGTTTCTCAAACCTTGTTGATAGTATTTTGGTATGTCGTATGGTAAATTTGAATAGAATACGAAAACAGGTGGTTTGGTCCCAACTTGTGTAGCATAGTAAAATTTGATTCTTTTTCCTTTTTTAATTGGTGGTGGAGTAACCAATGTGTATTTTTCTAAAGCTGCATTCAACGCACTTGTTGGGATTTTTTTGTTTCTTGATTTTTCGACTTCTTTTATAGCGGTTATTAATTCTTGAATCCCCCATCTTTTAGGTGCCGATGTGAAAACTAATGGACTATAATTTACAAAGTAGAGTTCTTTTTCAAAATAGTTAAAAAACTCTTCCTTTCTTTGATGGTTGTTACTAACTAAATCCCACTTGTTAAATGCTATAATCGTTCCCTTTCCTCTTTTTTCTGCAATACCTATGATGCTTTTGTCTTGGTGGGTTATTCCTTCTGTTGAATCAACTACTAAAATTACTACATCTGACTTTTCAATTGCGTTGATTGTTCTTGATATTGAAAACATTTCAATACTTGCATAATGAATGGTACTTTTTTTTCTCATTCCAGCAGTATCTATAAATCTGAAGGTGTTATCGCCCATTGTAACTAGATGATCAATGGCGTCTCGGGTTGTTCCAGGTATTTCTGAAACGATAGCCCTTTCTGAACCAATTATGCTATTAAAAAGAGAAGATTTCCCAACGTTAGGACGCCCGACGATAGATACTTTTATTTCTTCGCTATCCTTCTCGCTATCAACAGATTCCTCCGAATTTAAGCCAGAAGTTTTTAAAGTATTTGCGATAGTATCCATTAAAGTAAAAATATTTTTGTTATGCTCTGCAGAAACAGGGATTCCTTCACCAAAGCCAAGAGAGTAGATCTCTGGTTTCATCTCAAGCTCGTATTTTTCAAAATTCTCTGCCTTATTAATAACTAAGATAACTTTCGAATTGGTCTTTCTTAAGTAGTCAGCAATGTGATAGTCTTCTGAGGTAAGTCCAATCTTTCCATCGATTACAAATATTACCAAAGATACGTCTTTTAAACTTTCAAAAATTATTTTTTTCTGCCTTTCTTCTATGTTGTCTTCCGGTTGTTCGAATATTCCACAAGTATCTACCAATGTAAAAGATATATCGTCCCATTGGATTGTGGAGGAAACGTTATCCCGCGTTACACCAGGCATATCGTGAACTATTGATTTTCTTTCACCAATCATTCTGTTAAATAATGTTGATTTTCCCACATTGGGTTTTCCAATTATGAGAACCGTCGGTTTTTCCAAGTTATTCCACCTCTTGTTTTTTACTGAAGCATTTTACTCTTCATTCATTTCATTAATTACTTGTAGCGCCTCTTCTTTTTCTCTTTCTTCTTCTAGATGTGTTACACTTATAATCATGTTCCCTCTTTTAAATTCATTTTCAAGTCCAATCTCTAAAACTTTTGCTTCTATTTGATCACCGATACTATATGTTTCCTCGAGACTTTTTGAATTTGTGGAAGCCTTGCTTGCGGGTAGATAAGCCTCTACTTCGTAACCATCAATGAGGACTATTGCTCCTTTATCTAAAAAACGAATTATTTTTCCTTTAACAGTATCACCTGGTTTTATCTCTTTTGAAGCCTTTTTCCAAGGATTTTCTTTTGTTTCTCTAACTGATAGTCTCATCCTTTTGTTATCCTTGTCTATTTTTATTATTTTTACTTTAATCTTTTGTTTTTCATTAAGCACTGTTGAAATATCGTCGACAAAATCCCATGAAAGTTCTGAAACATGTAAAAATCCAGTGATTCCTTCATCTATTTTTATAATCGCCCCATTATCGAGAACCTTTTCGACGGTTCCTGTAACAATGTTTCCTTCATAGTATTTTTCTTCTATGTTTTCCCATGGATCTCCTGAAACTTGTTTGTAGCTTAGATTAATCTTTTTATTCTCTTTGTCTATATTCAATATTTTGACTTGAACATCGTCCCCAACATTTACTAAGTCACTTATCCTACCTTTCCTGCCCCAGAATATTTCTGTTTCATGGACCAAACCTTCTAAACCTTCGTCTATCTTGACAGTAAAACCAAAAGGTAATATCTTAGTTACAGTACCTTGAACAATACTTCCTATAGGATATTTTTCATCCACTGTTTTCCAGGGATTTTCTTTCAAGCGTTTAAGAGATAGTGAAATTCTTTTTTTCTCTCTGTCCAATTTTATTATCAGCGCTTTAACTTTTTGACCCACCTTTAGATAATCTTTTATAGAGATCTTTTCGTCCCAGCTAACCTCACTTGCTGGTATGAGACCATTCAAATGATCATTCAATCTTACAAAGGCACCAAAGTTTTTTATATCCTCTACCACACCGTCAATTACCATTCCTTCCTCGTATTCATTGAAAGTTTGACTAATTTTTTCTTCTGCGTAATCTTTTATCGATACGACTATGTTTTTTCCATTTTTAGAAATCACTTTAGCCATTTTTTCTCCTTGAGGTAAATCATCTTTAGGGCTTAATAAAGATAACGAACCAGGAAGAAAAGCACCGATAAGTCCTTCAATCAATACGCTGTAGCCTTTCTTGAGCCTGTTTTTAAAAATAATAGGATAATTTTCTCCTTCGTTTATTTTATTCATAGTTTCATTCCAAACGGCCCTTTTTTCGGAGGCAAAGTTTAAACCTTCTGCATCATTTGTTTTTGTTATTTCTACTAGTATCTTTTGATCTACTTGATATTCTTGGAGAGGTTTTATGAGTTCTACTTGACTTACAAACACATCTCCTGTGGCACCTTCTAAAGCAACCCATATACCATCGCTATTTATTTCAAATACCTTTCCTTCTATTATTTTTCCTTTTTTTACCTCGTTTATCTCTTGTTCGTTCAAAAGTTTTTCAAATGTTTTTTCCTCCATCATGAAAAATCCTCCTTCTCTTGGCTTAGATACTCCAACACTTTATTTAATTCTGATGTTGGTGTGGATGAACCAGTAACTATTCCTATTTTGTCTTGTGGAGAGATAGTTATTTCTTTAAGTTCTTCACCAGATTCAATATGGTATGTCCTTTTACAATATTTTTTTGAAATACGGTATAGTTTTTGAGTATTTGAACTGTTTTTTCCGCCTAGAACTAGCATCAATGTGCTTTTTTGAGAAAGTTCTAGTGTCTCTTTTTCCCTTAGGATAGTTTCAGAACATATAGTATCTCTTATCAACACCTCCGTAAAAGAATTAATAGTTAAAATACTGGTTATAAAATTTTTGTACTCTTCTTCGCCCATGGTTGTTTGAGATACTATCAATACTTTTTTTTGAGGTATTGTCACTGGAGAAAGTGTTATTAGCAATTTACTCTCATCTACATTCCCTTTTAGCCCAAGTATCTCAGGATGGTCGGGTTTCCCATACACGACTACAAAGAATCCATCTTTTTGTTTCTTCTCTACGTATTTTACTAAATTTGTAACTATTGGGCAAGTCATGTCAATAACTTTAGAGAATCGTTTTTTCAATAGATCCTTTTCAGCCTTTGAAATACCGTGTGCCCTTATGATTAATGTTTCATCTATAGAATCGTCTGGTATGTCATCCATTCCTGTTATAGTTATCGCACCTGCGCTATTTAATTCTTCTATTACCTTTCTATTGTGTACCAACTCTCCGTAAATATAAATCTTATTTTTGTCAACTAGGGAATTTTTAACTTCATTGTACGTTTTTTGAACGCCTGAGCAAAAACCGGTTCTCTTCGCTACATTAATCTCCATAAATACCACTCTCTTTGACAATTTTTAATATTTTTTGCAGTACTTCCTCTATGGATAGATTAGTAGTATCTATAATTATCGCATCTTGAGCTGGTTTTAATGGAGCTATAGAACGGTTTGAATCATTGTAATCCCGATTTTTTATTTCTTCTAGTATCTCAGTGAAAGAGATATTTGCTTTTTGTTCCTTTTCCTCATTCCACCTTCTTTTAGCTCTTTCTTCCAAAGAGGCGGTTAGATATATTTTAATATCGCTATCGGGGAGAACTACAGATCCTATATCTCTTCCATCAACCACTATATTGTCCTTTTCGGCAATCTTTTTTATTATTTGATTAACTTTTTCTCTGACAATATTATTCTTGGAATAAAGGGAAGCTAAATCACCAATTTTTGAGTCTTTAATGGTGATGGTAACATCTTTTCCGTCTAAAAAATAACGGTTGTTTTTTATTTCAATGTTAAGTTTTTCTAAAATATTTTCTATAATTTTGGAATCTTTCGGATCTATTTTTCTTTCATTTAAGTAGTAGCCTATGATTCTGTACAAAGCACCACTATTTAGATAATTTATATTTAGCAAATTAGCTAAGTTTTGTGCGATTGTAGATTTTCCCGAACCTGCCGGACCATCTATAGCAATTTTTATTTTTTTAGCTTTTTGAGTCATTTTGCTTCTCACTCTCGTTTATTTTTTTCAAAGCGAGGTGTAATTCTTCCAATTGTTTTTCGCTGACTTCTGATGGAGCATTGGTCATGGGATCGGTCCCAGAAGCTGTTTTTGGGAATGCGATAACCTCTTTTATTGATTCTTCTCCTACTAGTATGCTCACCAATCTATCCATTCCAATTGCTATACCTCCGTGAGGAGGAGCACCATATTTGAAAGCCTCTAACAAGAAACCAAATTTCTCTTGTGCCTCTTCTTTGCTCAAGCCTAAAATATCGAACACCTTTTCTTGTACATCTTGTTTGTGTATTCTTATGCTACCACTTGCGATCTCATAACCATTTATTACAAGATCATAAGATTGAGATTTAATCTTTAAAGGGTCTTTATTCTCATATTTAGCTAAATCATCTAAGTTGGGCATAGTAAAGGGGTGATGTTCGGCTACAATTCTTTGTTCTTCCTCATTCCAAGAAAACATTGGAAAATCTGTGACCCAGATTATACTGAACCCGGATTTTTTTTCGAACTCTTCTTTAATCATTTTTATTCTCAATTGGCCTAAAATCTGGTCTATTTTATCTGTTTCTTCTAAAATAGCGAATAAAACGTCACCTTCTTTCATTATACCACGTTCTACTAAGATATTAATCTCTTTGGCTGCGGCTTTTTTTATATTTGATCTCATTTCTTTGTCACAAGCGATCCATATCAAGCCAGAGCTTCCTTGTTCTTTAGCGAACTCTGTCAGGTCATCAAATTTTTTTCTGGAAAAATTGTTGGATCTATCAGGGACAATAAAACCTTTTAATATAAGACCTTTATCTATCCCGTTTTTTATGAAATTAGCCTCAGTGTTTTGAAAATATGCTGTTAGGTCGATAAATTCCATACCATACCGTATATCAGGTTTATCTGAACCATATTTTTGTATCACTTCATCATAGGTATATTTTTGAAATGGAATCTCTAATCCATTGTAATTTAGAGACTTTTCGAATATTTCTTTGATTAATTTTTCTGTTAATGCAAATATATCTTCTTTTTCAACAAAGGACTGTTCTATGTCAATTTGTGTGAATTCGGGTTGCCTATCAGCCCTAAAATCCTCATCTCTGAAACAACGAGCTATTTGAAAATATTTATCAAAACCTGATACCATGAGCAGTTGTTTGAAAAGTTGAGGAGATTGAGGTAAGGCGTAAAAATTGCCAGGTTTCAATCTAGAAGGAACCAAAAAATCGCGTGCCCCTTCTGGTGTTGATTTTGTTAAGTAAGGGGTCTCAATTTCCAGGAAGCCTTCAGCGCTTAGCGTATCTCTTGTGATTTTCATAACCTTGTGTCTCAGTATTAGATTCCTTTGCATTCGTTCTTTTCTCAAGTCTAAATATCTATATTTTAACCTTAAGTTTTCCGAAATATCTTCTTCTATGTTGACGTATATGGGTGGTGTTTCAGATTCAGAAAGGATTTCTAAATTTGTAGCGAGTATTTCAATATTTCCAGTAACCATATTTGGGTTTTTGTCTTTTTCAGGACGCACCCTAACTTTCCCTTGGATAGAAACAACGTATTCGTTTTTTAATTTTAAGGCTTTTTGATAAAGCGTATAGTTATCGCTTGAATCAAAAACCGCCTGAGTTTTACCGTATCTATCTCTTATCAAAACAAAGATAATTCCTCCTAAATCACGAATCCTATCTATCCAGCCGTTTAAAATAACGATCTTATCTATATCGTTTTCGTTTAATTCTCCACAAGTGTGAGTTCTTTTTTGGAACAAAAATAACACCTCCAATATTTTTTCATCTTATTTTACCATAAAAATTTTAAAAAGACTCGTGTTTTCAAACACGAGATTAATAAAGATATGATATCATTTGTTTGCAGTATTGTGCAAGCGAAGATCTTTTATAAGAAGAGATTTTTGTTTTCAGGGAGTTTGAGGGGGGTTACCCCCAATCACAGAATTGTGTGATTCAGAATTTTAAGATTTAGAGAAGTTTCTTGTTTGTTGGGGAGTTTGAGGGGGGTTACCCCCAATCACAGAATTGTGTGATTCAGAATTTTAAGATTTAGAGAAGTTTCTTGTTTGTTGGGGAGTTTGAGGGGGGTCACCCCCTCAAAGATTCGAATTATGATCTAACCAATCTTTTTCAAGGACATCTAATATAATCAAATGAGGAAATTAGATTAATTCGTTGTGTATGGTATAATTATATTATACACATTATACCCACTTCAGAAGTAGATAAAAGCGATGATTAATGAAAGGGGACACCCCGAAACGGGTTCAAGGAAAACAAGGCAAGAAGAAAAAGAAATAAAATATTAGATAATTATCCAAAATGCTCTTTGAAAATCGAGATAATTCTTAAAAAAATTGAAAAGTAATTATAATCGAGGCATTTTTTGGGAAAAATAGAGATGAAAGAAGTACAGTTAATGAATAACCGTTCATTTGGGAAGTATTGAAAAAGATTTAAACCTTCTTAAAGAAACAAGCTAAGAAGTTAAATCCACTAAGATCCAAATACTTAACAACCTTTTCCATAAGGACGAAAGAATAATTCTTGTTATTGACAGAAGCAGGTGAAACCATCGGTGTTTCGCAACGGTCGTTGAATTAGGAAGCTCTCCTCATTAGAGTTGAGTAGTTCACCATCTTTTGTGGTAAAATAAAATCGATATCAGCAAAAATACTTAAAATTCTTGTTTTCCACTTTAAAAATAAGTTTTTGATTTTACAAGGTTTACTTGGACACGGCTATCCTTCATCATAGATAGCTGCCGGAAGGACAAAGGCACTGTTGTAAAATAGAGCGATGTTTTTGTATTAACTGAAATTACCAAAATCAATTCTATGATGTAAATTAGATTGTATTAGAAATCAAGAAACAAAGGAGATGATAGAACATGAAAATGTTTACCATTGATAAAAATGGAAACTTAATTCTATATAAAGAACAACTTTACAAAGATTCCAATTTAGAAAAAGATTTAGAAGTTTTGCTTGAAAATAGTCCTGAATACTTTTTTGAAGAAAGCAATGTTCTTATAATTGGTCGTCAGGTTATTACCAATTTAAATAGTATTATAGATTTGTTAGGTATTGATAAAAATGGGAATACCGTGGTGATTGAGTTAAAAAGGGACAAAACACCGCGGGAGACAATTGCTCAGCTATTAGAATACGCTTCCTTTATTGAGAACTTAGATTATTCACAGTTAAATGAAATTTATCGAGACTATTCTGGTGAAGAAATTAGTTTAGAAGATTATCACCGAGCGTATTTCCAAAACGAAACAGATGAAAAAGTTTCATTTAATAAATCAACAAAATTAGTAATAGTTGCTCAGGAAATTTCAAAAGAAATTCGGCAAACCGCCTTATTTTTAAGAAAAAAAGGTATTGATATTTATTGTATGGAGTTTAAGTATTTCGAGACCGAGTTTGGAGAAAGGATAATCTCAAGCGATATTGTTGTTGGTCAAGAAGAATTTATACGTCAAAAAATTTATTCCTCCTCACTTCCAAAGGTTAATAAGCAAAAATTCTTAAATTTATTGGATAATAACGGAACGGAAGTCTTTCAGAAGATATTTGAATTCGCAGAACAAAAAGGCTTAATGATCAGATGGGGGTCCAAGGGTTTTTCTTTAAATGTTGAATTGACGAGTGGTTCTGTTGGTCTATTTTACGGGTTCCCCCCCAGTTCTGCATTCAATCAGAGTATTTATACGGTATTTGGAGATATTACAAAAAAGGTTAACCATCCGGAAAATATTATTACATCTTACAAAAAAAGTCTTGAAAACCTCGGTTACTTTCAAGATGCAAAATCAAATCTAAAATGGGTGATCGATAAGGCCTATTCAGTAGACGAAGTCAATCAGTTTCTTGACATTATAGAGCAGGTAATTTCAGAGATAAAGAAAGAAGGTTTGAAATAAAAGGGTACTGATCAAATAACATAATATATACTTTTATACTTTGCCCCGCAATAGGTATATGCCCCATGGACATTTTCTTTGATAAGATCGTATATGGTGAAAAAGTTATACGCATTCGGACTTTGGCGAATAAAAGATCTTTACTTCAAAAAATAGGTAAAAACTGTAACAAGGGTTACTCTTGAGGTAAATGTATAATATTTAAGGTATTAAAAGTTAGTTACAATGCGTGTTTTAAAGTTTCTAAAAGGACTAAATACACATTATATCAGGAGAATTAAAATGCTAATAACATACAGGTTTAGGTTGTACCCAACTAACGAACAAATACATAAACTTAACGAACACTTTGGACATGCTAGGTTTGTATACAACCTTTTCTTAGAATTTGCTAACAATGCATATAAGAATACTAAAACGTTAACTAATTACTATATGTGGTGTAAAGTATTAGCAACTCTTAAAAAAACCGAGAAATATCAATGGCTAAACGATGCCAATTCTCAATCTTTACAACAGTCCATAAAGAACTTAGAAACTGGATTCAAACGTTTCTTCAAGAAACAAAGTAAATACCCCAAATTTAAGAAAAAATCAAGTAGACAATCTTTTAGAGTTCCTCAACATATACAACTGTATGAAAATGAAAATAACGATAAATACGGTATTCTATTTGTACCAAAGTTTAAAGAAGGTATAAAAGTAAGAGTACATAGAAAAATAGATCCAAATGCAAAGATAAAAAATTGTACTTTCATTAAAACTTCAACAGGTAAGTACTTTGTGTCTATAACCTTTGAAGTCGAAGGTTCTTACCTTGAAAGAGATATAGACTACGAAAACGCAATCGGTATGGATATGGGACTTAAAGATTTTGTTGTATTATCCGATGGAACGAAGTATCCAGCTCTTAAAGTATTGTCTAAGTACGAAAGGAAACTAAAACATGCATATAAAAAGTTTTCAAGTAAAGAAAAAGGGTCAAAGAATTGGGACAAAGCAAAATTAGAAGTTGCTAGAATACATGAGAAAATAAAAAATACACGAGAGGATTTTCTGCATAAACTAACAAAAGAAATCAGTGAGAACCAAGCTGATCTCTTTGTTGTAGAAACTCTCAATATAAGAGGCATGTTAAAGAATCACCACTTAGCTAAAAGTATCTCAGATTCAGGATGGTATCAATTCAAAACGTTCCTAAAATACAAAGCAGAGAGATTAGGTAAAAAGGTAATCGAAATAGGAATGTTTGAACCTTCGTCTAAGACTTGTAGTGTATGTGGGTATAAGAATGAAGGTTTAAAACTTTCTGATAGAGAATGGGTATGTCCTGAATGTGGAACTAAACATGATAGAGATATAAATGCTGCTGTTAACATTAGGCAGTTTGGGTTAAAACAGGCATTCGTTATATAGCCCTACGGCAGATAAGGAAACAGCTAGTCACTGTATAAACAGACTCTACCCCAGGAACTGGGGGATGTTAAGCCTTTGGAGACTGTGTAAGTCGAGCACCCTTAGATTCATTCTAGGATGTTTCGCAACGGTCGATGAATTAGGAAGCTCTCCTCAAGAGGTAGAAGCCTTTCTCCTCGTTAGAGTTGAGTAGTTCACCACTTTTTGTGATAAAATAAAATCGATAGCAGTAAAAAAACTTAAAATACTAAAATTCAGGAGGTGTGTGTAGTGAAAAAGGCAGGTATTTTGTTTTTATTTTTGTTTTTGGCTTTAGGAGTATTTTCACAGTCTTTTAAGGATGTTCCCATCAATCATTGGGCATATGATGCAGTTGAAAGGCTTTCTGGTATTGGCATTATTGAAGGATACCCCGATGGTACTTTTAAAGGATTAGAAAACATGAACAGGTATCAACTGACTGTTGCTTTGTCCAGAACGATTGATTACGTAGAACAAAGTATGATTGAGCCTTTAGCCCAAAATTTGGCGAATTTGGAAAGGACTGTAAGTAGTTTATCTGTTCCGCAAGGAGTTTCTTCAGCGGAATTACAGCAACTTCAAACAAAATTAAACTCTCTTACAAGTGATCTTTCTACTCTTCAGGGTTCCGTTTCGAGGTTGGATAGTTCTGTCAAGGAACTTCAGAATTCTTATGAGTTGCTTGGTTATGCCACCACGAAGATAGACGAATTAGAGAGAAAGGTCAACGCCATATCAGTGCCCGCGGTAAGCGAAACTGACATCAGAAACTTAAATACCAGAGTTACCAATCTGGAAAACACCGTTGGAAGTCTGAATAGTAATTATCAGAATCTTTCTCAAACAGTATCTAATTCCAATCAAGAAATACAGTCGTTAAAAAATTCAGTAGCTAGTATTCAAAACTCTTTTTCTAGTGTAAACCAAGATTTGGACAGATTGAATGCTTTAACGGCTAACTTGAATTCGAAGATAGATTCTAAAGTTGATAAAACTGAGTTTACTTCGTTAAAAAACACTACTGACGAATTAAGTGTTCAATTAAGTAATAATACCCAATCTGTTTCTGAATTGTCCCAAAACTTACAAGCCGTTCAAAGTAGTGTTGATCAGCTCTCTCAAGAGGTCACTGATGTAAAACAAATAGCTGAAGGTGCCGGTGGAGGAGTAAACTTCTTAGATATCATTATCTCAGTGGTAATTTCTGCAGGTTTATCCTTTGCTATAATGAACTTGCTATAAAAAAATATCGCTGGTTTTTTCGACCAGCGATATTTTTATTTAATGTTCCTTTTTAAGACTATAATTTCTAATTTATCAGAAGCATCTTCGGCCCTGTCTGCTATATCTCCTATCTGTAGAAAAAGATCTTTCAACTGCAATTTTTCCGATAATTCAAGGCTATCTATTTCAAACAATCTTCGTATTAAATCCTTCTCTAAGATATCTTCTTCATGTTCCTGTAATTCAACTTTTTGAATATACTCACTACTTTTTTCTATATTTTCGAATACGTTTTCTATAGACTTTTTCAAGGATTTATAAGTTTTCTTTACCAATCGACTTTGTTCTAAAAAATCTGGTTTAAAATTCTCGGGTATTTTTGGTTTTTGAAAAATTAAGATTTCTGAAACCGTTTGTGTTTTATTCATAACCTTATCAACCGCTTCTATTAATTCTAAAAGTTCTCCTCTAAAATTTGGCAAAAAAGCTCCTTGATACATTTCGCTTTCCGTTTTTCTTCTTAAAGAATCAGCTTCGCTTTCTATATTAGATATTTGTTTTGATAAATCAACAGATTTTTCCATATCGTTTGTTACATACAATTCTACTAATTCTGTGAGTAAGTTTACCCCTTCTTCTACTTTTTCTAAATGTTTAGAAAAAAGTTTTATTACTTTCTCTTCCTTTTTTCCAAAAAAAAGCTTCATTATGTACCCCCTCACATACCTTTAGAATTAATAAAACTGTTTTTTGTGTTCTTTTGCTATACAGCCCATCCTAGAGTTTACGCATTTATTTCCTCTTTTAATACTCTTGCACATCTTGGACAAACGCCCGGAAAGTCAGGGTCATTGTCCGTATTAGGATCTACTTTCCAACATCTTTCGCATTTTTCCCCTTCTGCTTTGGTAACTTTAATTGTTGCGTATCGACCTTCAAATCCTTCATCTACATTACCAAATTCAAATTGAGATACTATAAATAGATCAGCAATCCAGTTGTTATCGTATTGAGATAGAATTTGCTTTAATGTATCATCTTTTAGGTTGAGGATAATTTTAGCATCCAGAGAGTTTCCTAAAAATTTTTCTTTTCTTTTCTCTTCAAGGGCTTTTAAAACATCCTCTCTCAAAGCAAAAATTTTATTCCACTTTTCTTCTAATTCTTCGCTAAGGTAATTCTCTTTATATTCAGGCCATAGTTCAGCGAATATGGTTTCATATTTGTTTGAGTAATTGAGATGCTCGTAAACTTCTTCCGCAGTAAAAGGCAATATGGGTGAAATCATCTTATTTAAAGCTATAGCGGTTTCATATAAAACTGTTTGAGCGGATCTCCTGAGTTTAGATTTTTTTCCTTCTACGTATATTCTATCTTTTATTATATCCAAGTAAGTAGAACTCATATCTATTGTACAAAAATTGTTTATAAGATAGTGTACTTTGTAAAATTCGTAGTTGTCATAAGCTTTGGTGACATTTTTTATCAAATTATGTAACTTCATCAATGCCCATTGGTCTATTTCTAACATTTCTTCATAAGCCACAGAATCTTCATCAGGGTCAAAATCATTTATATTGCCCAGCAAAAATCTTATAGTATTTCTAAGTTTGCGGTAGGTTTCAACCTGTTGTTCCAAAATATTGTAAGATATTTTAATATCCATTCTGTAATCTGCTGATGCAACCCATAACCTTAATATGTCTGCTCCATATTTGTTGATAATGTCTTTTGGGTTGACTACATTTCCCAAGGATTTAGACATCTTCTTTCCTTCTTCGTCTTTTATAAAGCCATGAGTCAAAACGGATTCATAAGGGGCAATTCCGTGTTTTGCAACAGATAAGAATATAGAACTTTGGAACCACCCTCGATGTTGATCGCTTCCTTCAAGATATAAATCTACAGGGAATTTTTTTAATTCTTCACGGGAATTTGCAACTGCTTCGAAAGATGATCCAGAATCGATCCAAACGTCTAAAATATCTTCTTCCTTTTTGAACTCTGAACCACCACATTTAGGGCACCTGTAATCATTTGGTAGAAGTTCTTTCGCTTCTTTTTCAAACCAAGCATTACTCCCTTCTTTTTCTATAATTTCTATAACGTGGTCTATAATTTTGGTATCCAAAATTGTTTCTCCACAATTCTCACATTTAATAGCTGGTATTGGGATTCCCCAGGCACGCTGTCTTGAAATTACCCAGTCAGGTCTCTCTCTCACCATAGAGGATATTCTATTTTCTCCCCACTTGGGTATCCAATTTACTTTTTTTATTTCTTCCAACACCTTTTCACGGTAGTTGTTTTTTTCAAGATCTATAAACCATTGAGGAGTGGCTCTAAAGATAACAGGATTTTTACAACGCCAACAATGTGGATAGGAGTGGGTTATCTTTCCTGATTGAACGAGAAATCCGTTTTCTTTTAAATCTTTTATGATTTCTTTGTTTGCTTCCCAAATTTTCATTCCTTTATACTTTCCAGCTTCGTCGGTGAAATATCCTTGACTATCTACCGGAGATATTACCTGAAGGTTGTACTTTGTACCTGTTATATAATCTTCCATACCGTGTCCTGGGGCAGTGTGAACACATCCGGTACCTTCGTCCAAAGTAACGTAATCTGCAAGTACTAAAAGGCTTTCTCTGTCGACAAAAGGATGTCTAGCTTTTTCCCCTTCTAACGTTAATCCTTTAAATGTATCGATTATTTTATAATCATCTATTCCGGCCTCTTTCAAAGTTTTATCAACTAATTCTTTAGCCATTATCCAATATTCGTTACCAATTTCCACTTTGGCATAATCAAAATTAGGATGAACAGCAATAGCTACGTTCGCTGGTAAAGTCCAAGGTGTTGTTGTCCATATGATCACGTATGTATTGTTTTCTCCAACTAGAGGGAACTTTACATAAATTGAATCTGATGTATGATCATGGTATTCAACTTCAGCTTCTGCTAAAGCTGTTTGACATTCTGTACACCAATATATAGGTTTTGTTCCTCTATAAATATTGCCGGATTCAACTATAGAACGAAGAATTTCTAAAACTTTGGCTTCATATTCTGGTTTCAAAGTTAAATATGGTTTATCCCAAAAACCAATTACCCCCAACCTTTTAAAGCTTTCTCTTTGAATGTCTACGTATTTCATAGCGTAATCTTCACATAGTTTTCTTATTTCTAATTTACTCAAGGCATTAGCCTTTTCTCCAAGCTTGGTAGTAACGTTATGCTCAATTGGAAGACCATGTGTATCCCATCCAGGAACATAAGGCGCATCATAACCTCTCAATGTTTTATATTTTAAAACGATGTCTTTTAAAACCTTATTGAGAGCCGTCCCCATATGAATGTCTCCATTCGCATAAGGTGGGCCATCATGTAAAACAAACTTTGTTCCCCCAATTCTTATGTTCCTAAGATAGTAAGCAATATTTATATCTTCCCATTTTTGAAGAATTTGAGGCTCTTTTTCTTTTAGGTTTGCCTTCATCTTGAATGATGTCTTTGGAAGATTGATTGTGTCTTTGTAATCCAAAACCTGCACCTCCGATAAAATATTATTGAATTTTTAAAAGATTTTCTATTGTATCCTTTATTTCTGTTAAATCCATTGATTTTACAACATAAGCATCTGCAGCCCATGATGCCATCTCACTTTTATAATGTGAGTAAGCTGTGAGAAATATTATTTTTTTGTTTGGATACCTTTTTCTAATTTCACTTGCGAGTTCTAAACCATTTACATCTGGCATTTCGATATCAGTGCATATGATATCTATATCTTTATCATTTTCTAATGTTTCCAAAGCATCTTTTGCATTGCTTGCCGCAGTAACCTCGTAACCAGCTTCTTCCAGTTCTTCTTTTATTAAAGTTCTTATGTTCTCTTCATCATCTACTATTAGTACTTTCGACAACTTAACCCCTCCTAAAAAGTATTATTTCTCACCTGTTGGAATTTCAAATCTGAAAGAAGTTCCAGTATCGTCAGATTTTACCAAATAAATTTTACCTTTGTGTTCTTCTTCGATTATTTTTTTACAAATAGCTAAACCCAATCCTGTACCGTTACTTTTTGTAGTAAGAAAAGGGGTGAATAATTTTTCTTTAATTTCCTGGGGAATAGAGGGTCCATCGTTGGTTATTTCAAAAAAAACTTTATTTTCAGCAGTAAACCCCACTTTTATATCAATTTTTCCATTGTTATTGACACTCTCTAAAGCGTTTTTTATTAAATTCATCAATACCTGTTTTATTTTATCTTTATCTACTTTTATTAAGATCTCTTCTTTTAACCAATCAGTGTTCACCATAACGTGTTTTTGTTGTATAAAATCTTCGTACATCAATATTATTCCGCGTATGATTTCTATTAAATTGACTTCTTCAATCTGGTTAATTTTACCTCCTCTAGAATATTCTAGTATCTCATTTACTATATGTTCGAGCCTTGAAAGCTCTTCTTTAATAATTTGGGTGTATTTTTGAATATCATCCATTTCGTTCATTTTAGCTATCCTGTTTAAAAAGCCGCCGATAATAGTAATAGGATTTCTCACTTCATGAGCTATTCTAGCAGTCATTTCTCCCATGGCAGCAAGTCTTTCACGCTTTTCCATTTCTTTTTGAAGGTTGTATAGCTCGGTTACATCATCAAAAACAATTATAACGCCTTCTATCACTCCTAATTCTTCGTTTCTCAAAGGGGATAGCTGAATATCAAAAATTTTCTTGGTATCGGAAAGTTTTACTTCATAATTCTTTAATTTGATATTATTTTTGGTTTCATAAATAACTTTAATTTTTTCAATTATTTCTTCCCCTATTGTATCTGTTATATCTTGGATAGCTGTTCCGATCATGGTCTCTCTTGGCCTGGAGAAAAAATTTTCTGCCTTTCTGTTCCATTCGTTTATCTTTCCATTTCTATCAACAACAACCACCGCAACAGCCAGGTTTTGTAATATATTGTCTTTGAATCTTCTATAGTAATCCATCAAATCTTTTTGCTCTTCTAATCGCAATGTTTTTTCTTTTAATTCTTGATAATTTTCTATCATTTCTAAAGCTAATCCCATATTATCTTTAAATAATTTTACAATTTCAGTTTCAATGTTGGTGATGGGTTTTTTATTTATTTTGTTATCAACTATTACTACTCCTTTAGTTTCAGTCATTCCTGCGACTGGGAAAATAAGAAACTCATTAATTTTAACTATATCGTATATATCCTCTAAATCTTCCCATTTAATTTCCAACATTTGAGGAACGATATGTAAAACCTGTTTTTTTTCAACGACTCGTTCTAAAATAGGATGCCCTTTATATGCTAAAACTTTATTTTGTAAACTGAGGATTAGTTTATTATTGGTGGGTATTTTTATGGCCTCCTCTTTTAGGTACTGAACGACGTTTCCGTATTTTAAAGCCCTAATGTTTGCGTCTTTCCAGATTTCGGTAGCGTCTTCTTCTGTATCAGGACCAACCCATATTTTTGGAACAAGGAATCCCCGAACCTTGTCCTTTTCTAAATAAAGAGCTCTGTTGAACTTGAGACCTCTCCCAGAAGTTAAGCCTAAAAGCATTATTTTTATTGCCAAATTTTTATCGTAAACAGATCTCACAGCTTGGGATATCTTATCCAATGCATTTAGCATATCTAAGTGTTCTTTTTGTTTTTCAATAAGCTGTTCATAATTCATTTTCAATTCAGTCAATTTACTGACTTCATTTTGAAGTTTGTTGTATAAATTTATTCTATGAATAGAAAAAGCTAATCTTTTGGCGGTGTCCGAAAAAACGTGGAAATCTGCATCATCAAAATTTTTGTAAGTTCTAAATGAGTATTCTTCTTCTCTGTTATAAACACTTAAAACGCCATAAACTTCATCATTTTGTTCTATAACAGAATAAATAGAAGATTTGAGATCTATATTAAAAGGAATAAAATAATTTTGAAAGTTTTCTCGTCCCACTAGCATATAACTCGATCTTTCTTTTATTGCTTTACCTTCGAGGGTATTTTCTATAGGGATAGTTCTAGTTATGATTGTGCTTTCATCTATTCCTAAAAAGTATTTGATTTCGAGAGTATCACCTTGAAGTTTCCAGAATGCTATGCTTTCTGCATGTAGAGAATCTTTTAGGAGTTTTAATACATTATTGACTATTATATCTTTTTCGGTAATTTCTTCTATAATGTCGGTGAGCTTTTCCATTAAAATTACCTTGTCTTGCAAATCCCTAATTCTCAATTTTTCTATAATCAAATTAATCAATACGGAATAATAAAAAAAATGTTGGTCGAAAGTATTTTTATCAATTTGATTGTCAAATAATCCGACGGCGCCAATTAAGCCTTCTTCGGAAAATATCGGATACAAAAATAACTCTCTTATATCGTTTGCAGTAGAACTTACTTGTGAAATATCATCTTTTAGATTCACAGGTACGATCTCATTTGAAAAAATTTTGTTTTTTAGATCTTCGTCTCCGCGTAGGTATATTTTAATATTTTCAAACTTATCTATTGTAGAAGCTAAAGCTTTAAAAACCTCTCTGCTTGATTGATAAATAAACATAATGTTGTCTTT
Source organism: Petrotoga mobilis SJ95 (assembly GCF_000018605.1). Classification (NCBI taxonomy): domain Bacteria; kingdom Thermotogati; phylum Thermotogota; class Thermotogae; order Petrotogales; family Petrotogaceae; genus Petrotoga; species Petrotoga mobilis. The sequence goes on from NC_010003.1 coordinate 1,786,160, forward strand.
CTCCATTGATTCTTTCAATTGGGAAGATACTTCTTTAAAAGTTGATTTTAATACATTTTGAGGTTTATCATTGTATATAATATTTAAAATTTTGCTTACCATATGCTCCACACTCCGATATTTTGTCTTTTTCATTCTAATTATAACACTAAATTGCTTAAAAATGGGATAAAAAATACTGTAAATTCACCAATTGAATGAAATTTTCTAATGACAAGTTGGATATATTGGGCGGTTTTATAAAAGAAAATGAATTAAAACAGAAATTTAAAAATTTTTCTTGACATTTTACATTGAAAAGGATATAATGAAAATAGAATTAGCAAATAAAAGTAACGAGTGATAAAATACTTTATTACGTAGAAAAAAACTCCCTGAAAGGGATCTATGGATGGAGGTGACTTAATGAGATTCAATCCGAATGATTTTACTGAAAAATCTTTAAAAGCATTTCAAGAAGCTCAAAATGTTCTAGGTTATTCAGGAGGTAATATTCTCAAACCTGAGCATTTGTTGTTAGCAATTTTAAATGTTGAAGATGAAAATGTGGGGAAAATTTTTCAAGGTACCAATACTAATTCTATAAAAAGCAAACTTGAAGAAGCTTTATCCGAAGAAATGGGAGTTTATTACTCAATGTCCTATGGTAGTGCACAAGGTATTTATCTATCAACTAGTTTAGCAAATGCTTTACAAATAGCTAAATCAGAATCCGACAGGATGGGTTTTAAAAAAATTCCTTTACTAGCCTTATTGTTAGGGATTTTAAAGGAAGGTACATCTTACGCTTCCAAACTTCTGTCTGCTTATACTACGGAAGCTTTAATTAGAGAACGGCTACAAGAGATGTTAGAAAACGGAGACGAAGAAATAGAATCAGGTATGGGAGATCCTTTGAAAAAATTTACTGTTGATTTAACCAAAGAGGCAAAGAAAGGAAAGCTTACGCCTGTGATAGGAAGAGAAAAAGAAATAAATAGAATGATTGAAATATTATCAAGAAAGTCTAAAAATAATCCAGTATTAGTTGGCGACGCTGGAGTTGGGAAAACAGCCGTAGTAGAAGGTTTAGCGCAGTTGATAGTAGATGAAAATCCTCCTTCTTATTTGAAAAATAAGAAAATTTTACAATTAGACATGGCCGCCTTGTTGGCAGGTTCTAAATTTAGAGGTGAATTTGAAGAAAGGCTTAAATCAGTTATCGATACTGTAAAAGAAAAGAGCGACGAAATTATTCTTTTTATCGATGAACTTCACAATATAATAGGGGCTGGAGTGGCTGAAGGAAATGCAATGGATGCCGCAAATATTTTGAAGCCAGCTTTAGCTAGAGGTGAAATAAAGGTTATTGGAGCAACAACCTATGAAGAATATAAAAAATACATTGAAAAGGACAAAGCATTAGCGAGAAGGTTTCAACCGGTGTATGTACAAGAACCTACCCCTGAGCAGGCTATTGAAATACTTAAGGGTATAAAAGAAACTTACGAAAAACATCATAAGGTCGAAATATTGAATGAAGCTTTAATCGCAGCAGTTAATCTTTCTCATAGATATATTAACGACAGATTCTTACCCGATAAAGCCATAGATTTGATAGATGAAGCTTGTGCCAGAGTGAAGTTGAGAAACTCAGCCAAACCAGAGAAAATTAGAGAATTGGAAAAGAAATTGTCAAAATTAGAAGAAGAGATTAATAAACTAACTTTAGAGGAAAAATATGAAGAAGCCTCCAAAAAAAAGGCAGAGTATTTTGACCTTCAAAAGGAATTAGAACAAGCACAAAAAGCTGCTAAACGAGTACAAAGCGAAATAAGCAATGTTGTAGATGAAGACATAATAGCCTCTTTGGTACAAGAATGGACTGGAATCCCTGTTACACGAATGGTTGAAGATGAAAAGAAAAAACTTGCCAACCTTGAAAACGAAATACACAAAAGACTCGTTGACCAAGATGAAGCGGTTAACACTGTTGCAGATCATATTAAAAAGGCCAGAGCGGGATTGAAAGATCCTAAGAAACCAGTTGGTTCATTCTTGTTCCTTGGTCCAACTGGAGTAGGAAAGACTGAACTAGCAAAAACATTAGCCGAGATATTATTTGGTACTGAAGACGCACTCGTGAGAATAGATATGAGTGAATACATGGAAAAATTCAACGTTTCTAGGTTAGTAGGTGCAGCACCAGGTTACGTAGGTTTCGAACAAGGTGGACAACTAACAGAAATGATCAGAAGGCGACCCTATTCCGTTGTATTATTCGATGAAGTTGAAAAAGCTCATCCCGATGTATTCAACATATTGTTACAGATCTTAGACGATGGTAGGTTAACAGATTCTCAAGGTAGGACCGTCAATTTCAGTAATACCATCATAATACTAACTTCCAACTTAGGTTCAGAGTTACTAAATAAAACCAAGAAAAGTGTTGGTTTTGTTGGAGAAACAGAAGAAGAATCTTATGAAAACACAAAAAATGAAATTATGAGCCAAGTAAAATTGGCATTTAGACCTGAGTTTATTAACAGGCTCGACGATATTATAGTTTTCAAACCCTTGGGTATCTCCCAGATAAAGAGAATAGTCGATATAATGATTTCAAGGTTAGAAGAGAGATTGAAGGAGAAACATATTAGTATTCAAATAACAGAAGCAGCGAAGGACGTTATAGCAAAAGAAGGATTTGATCCAGTTTATGGGGCTAGACCGTTGAGAAGAGTCATAGAAAGAAAAATAGAGTCTCCTTTGGCAACTATGATCATTGAAGATACTATAAAAGAAGGAGATACGGTTATAGTTGACTCAAAAGATGGTGAAAATTTAGAAATAAGAAAATCTGGAGGAGAATTATTAAAAAAGCGGGATTAACATCCCGCTTTTTATTCTTCAAGTAATTCAAAGTCTTCTTTAGCTGCACCACAAACTGGGCAAGTCCAATCATCGGGCAAATCTTCAAAAGAGGTTCCTGGTTCTATATCGTTATCAGGATCTCCTGCTTCTGGATCGTAAATATATCCACAAATCATACACCTGTATTTTTTCATTTTTTATCAGCTCCTATTTAGTATTTTCAAAAATCATCCTACAGAAACTTTTTTAGTGTTTTCCCAAAGTCCATGAATATTGCAATGAGAGAGGGCGATCAACGTTCCTGATTTGGTTAACTTAATTTTTGCTTTTACGTGAGGTTCCCCCACCACAGGTCCAAAAATATATCTGCCAACATGTACGGTATTTGGATCATCATCATATTGTATAAAAAGATCTATCCATTCAATATGGTGTTCTACTGTGTTCGGATGTTTAATCTCTTTACCTATCTGTACATCTACTTCAAACTCTTCGTTAGGTTCCACTTTGTCTGGACAATCGATTGTAGGGACATGTTTTTCATTTTTGAAATCATTAATCTTGATAACATCACCTAACACAAAGAATCATCTCCTTTCTTAAAAAATCTAGTTAGAATTCTACAAATTTGCTTCTCGGAGCTCCGCAAACAGGACATTTTTCTGGTGCTTCTCCTTCTACAGTATAACCACAGACATCACATATGAAGATTTTACCAACTTCAACATCTTTACCCTGGTCTGCAACCTTTTTTGCGTTCTTGTACCACTCTGCGTGTATTTTCTCTGCTTCCAAAGCAAAATAGGTGGTTCTTACCGCTTCATTTTCTTCTTGAAAGTTAGCTGCATTGTTGTACACTGGATACATTTCTTCAATTTCAAAGGTTTCTCCGTCTATACATTGTTGGAGGTTATCTTGAGTTGATCCAATATAACCCAAGGCTCTGTAATGATTCCTTGCATGAACAAACTCAGCATGGGCAATAGCTTTCCACATTCTTGCAAGGTTTTTTAACCCTTTTTCTTCCGCTTCAGTAGAGAAAATCAAATACTTCATATGTGCCTTGGATTCACCACAAAATGCATCCTCTAAAAACTGTCTTGTCATTTCTCTTTCTACCAAAGTTATCTACCCCCTTATTTAAACTTATTATCGTCTTTCAAAATTCTTAAATGTTTTAAAGGCGCAATCTAAAGTAAAGTATAACATGAAAGTTTTAAAAAAAGATTAAAAAAATAACATAATTTTGAAATAAAAGATCAATTCTTATTGGATAAGCTTTCTTTAAGTGAAGAAATAAACCTATCCACCTCTTTTATGTTCTGTAGGATTTCTTTTATATTATTTACAAACGTTTTGACGGAGCTAGATATTTCTTCAGCGGTAGCCGAACCTTCTTCGGATATAGCTAGTAAGTTTTGGGTGTTTTTAGTTAAATCTTCTAGTTTGACCCCTTCACTGCTTAATTCGTTTAATATTTCGTGTATCTCTTTAGAGATATTTTTTATATTAGTTGCAGATTCTTTATTATTTAGAGAGCTAATTCTTAGATTGTTAGCTCCTTCTCTCATTGCCTTAAACTCTTTTTCCACAGTTTCTGTTAATAGCTGAATACCTGAAGATATTCTACTAAGTATATTATCAATCTGTGAAGCGGCTATTTTGCTTTCCTCTGCTAATTTTCTTATTTCATCAGCTACCACCGCAAATCCTCTGCCAGCTTCTCCTGCTCTTGAAGCTTCAATTGCCGCGTTTAAGGCTAACAAATTAGTTTGATCAGCAATACCCTTTACCGTGTCAACAACCTTAAGAATTTCTTTAGTATCCTCTTCTAACTTATCACTTTCTTTCACTAAATTATTGAATCTTTCGCTCATATTTTCTATTTCTTTTGAGGATGCTTCTACTTTTGAAGAGGAATCATTGATTCTTTTGACAGCATTTTCCAAAGAGTCTACCATCTGATCTTCTCTAGATATGATACTTTGTATTGTATTTACATTTACTTCAACTACATTTGATATTGATTCGGCATCTTGAGCGATCTGTTCCGAACTTATAGCCACCTGTTCAACTAGTTCTCCTATTGAGTCACTTATTTCCTTCATTTCTTCAGCTCTTTCGCCAACTTTTTCAGTAAAGGTTTCTATTTCTTCTATATCTCCAGTTAATTGAATAAAAATACCATTAAAATTGCTTCTCAAATTATCAATTTCTAAAGAATGCTTTTCAAGCATTTTTTCTCCCTTTAAAAGTACGGGTTTATCATATTCGAGGTTATTTAAATTTTGCAACCCTTCTGAAGAAGAAGAAAATAACCTTTTGAAATAATTACCCATCGAAAGAATAAACGCTCCAGATAAGATACCTGTAATTAAAAATGTATACCAATGGTTTCCTAAAATCCAAGTAAAAAGCCAAGATAATAAAAAGACAATGATTATTGTATAAAAAGTTAGAGAAGTGAAAAACATTTTCATTAATGATAAGCTCATAGCTGTGAAAAACCTTGCCTTCTTGATTTTTGCGTATGGTTTCTCGCTTTTTAATTTTATTTTTAGAAAACTTCCCTGATCAGTGTTTCCTTGATCAATAATCTCATATTCAATTTTTTCACCAAAAACCTCGGCGGAACCTTCCAACAATCCTAAGAAATAGTATCTCATATCTCTGAAAGAACGATAGGTAATGTAGGCTGAGTTGCTATCTATGATTTCAAATTCAATCGCGGGAGGTTTGGCTCCTTTTATTCTCCTTGTCAACGATTTATGAACGTCATTCATGGTTGATAAAAATGACAGAAGTCCCTTTTTTCTGAAAAAATTAGGGTAATATTTTTTGAACGTATAAATGTTTTTTTTCCCTAATTCTTTCATGAGCTCTTCTTTTGATTTATTAGTTGTTTTACTCATTAAATCAAGAAGTTTAAAAACTTTTGAATCTTCCAAATCTTCGAAAGGAGAGAAGTGTTTATCTTTTGGAATTCCTATTTCGGTTAAAAGCTGATTAACATAATCTTCTCCATATGTATTTTTCCAAGTTTCCATCCAAGTTTCTACGATCATTCCCTTCATCAAATTCCCTCCTAAGTGTAGTAGTTATAGCAACTTTAAGAATTCTAAACCAAGCTTTAGCAGCCCGAACAATAAAAAATCTTTATCTTTTTGTCCTTAAATTATACCATATTTTTTCTGGTTATTTAATTATTAAAAATACAGGGCAAATAATTTGTATATTTAGAAAATGCCTAAATAGACTAATTGATTGGTTAATAAGTTTGAGAAAGCTTATTTATTGCACGAAAGGCCTTTGAAATCTGCAAAATTGTGATATAATAATTAAAATGATATAAAAATCTCTTTTTCCAAAGGAGGTACGCAAAAAGGATGGCTAAGAATAATGTTGAAGATTTAGAGAATAGAATAAAACTATTAGAAGAACAAAATAAAGAAAATAGGGAAACTTTGGACGACCTGCTTTTTCAAAATTCAAAGATGAAAGAAAAATTAAATAAAATATGGCGTAATCTGAAGATCATGTTTTGGTTATTTTTTGGTTTAGTTGCATGTTTAATATTAATTTTTACCACTACCCCACCCGTGGTAATCGGTTTATGGATCATCTTTGGAGCTATTTTATTTACTGTATTAATTTTTTATTATTACTTTAAATTTGCTTATAATAAATTTGAATAAGGAGTGATTTTTTTGACTAAAGAAGAAGCCCTTGAGTTACTAAAGCAAAACTTAAAAACGGATAATTTGTTCACTCATTCCCTTGCCGTTGGAGCTATTATGAAAGAGTTAGCAATACATCTAAACAAAGATGAGCAAAAATGGGAAATCACCGGTTTACTACACGACTTGGATTACGAAGAAACCAAAGATGATCCAGCTAATCATGCGTTAAAAACTGTTGAAATGCTTGGAGACAAGGTCGATCAAGATGTAAAAGACGCTATATTGGCGCATAACGAAAAAAAAGCGTTGGAAAAAGATATTGAGATAGCCTTATATGCTGCAGATCAACTTTCTGGGCTTATTGTTGCCTCTGTCTTAGTAAGGCCAAGCAAAGATATAGCTGAATTATCAGTTAAATCATTAAAAAAAAAGTTCAAAGACAATGCTTTTGCTAGAGGAGCGGACAGAGAAAAAATAAAAGAAATAACCAAACTGAACATCGAATTAGACGATTTCTTCAAAATAGCCATAGATGGTATGGTTCGAATAAAAGACGAATTGAACTTAGTTTGATAAACACTTTAATCATTTTCATTATTTTTATTCTTTACATCTTTTGACTCATTTTGAAGTTCAGCGATTCTTAGGTTCATCAAAGTGAAAAAAGAAATTGAAACAACACCAAATGTGGCAAAAATCCAAGTTACTAGAGAAAACCAAAAAAGTTTTGTGAACCAAAAATAGAATATTAAAAGAACTCCAACAGAAATAGAGAAATAATAGATAAGAAACTTTATGATTCGTTTTTTGTTGTAGCTCATTTTTAAACCTCCCACTAAAAAAGGTGATAATCGTGCAAGCTCTTTTGACTATTCTACCTCAACCTTTTTACAATAAAATAACAAAACTTTGGAATGAATTAGAAAAGAATTTTGGCGTTAATTGGGTAAAAAACAACGTACCTTTTCCCCATATAACTTGGAGTGTTGCTGAGAATTATAAAGTTAACGATTTAAATAAGTTACTCAAAAAGGCAACCAAAGAATTGGATTCATTAACCATAAAAACGGAAGGTGTAGCCTTATTTACCGGCAAAAAATTAACCTTGTACATCCCTGTAAAACCGACAAAAGAAATTTTGAACTTTCACGAATACCTTTGGAATTTGGTCAATGTAAATGACTCAAAGCTTAATGAATATTACTCTCCTGATAATTGGTTTCCACATATAACTTTAGCGGTAGAAGATATTAATAAAGAGAACATTGGACAGATTACCAGTTATTTGTCTGATAAAAAGTTAAAGTATCAAATAAAGTTGGAATCTCTTTCCCTTGTTCATAGAGAGTTGGGGAAAGAGGTTGAAATTGATCAAACTTTTGGAATACCAAAAAAGAGAAAAAGGAAACAGTGAAATTATTTATTGTTTCTACCGAACCTCTCGATAATTACAATTACTATGGCTCCAATTAAACCAAATATTAAAAAACTAACAAAGTTATCTATTCTTGAAATGGGAGCCCTCAATCCTCCAACCATTAGTCCCATCAAAAAAAACATTGTCGTGAGGTAAAAATTGTCCAACACCCATTTCAATAGTCTACTCATAGAAGCCAATCCCAGTACAACACCCAAAACAAAGGTTATCAGTACAGGGAAATTAAAATCATTAACTGCTTTTACAATGAATGAATATTGATTCAAAAGTAATAGGACGTATGCACCGGAAATGCCCGGTAGGATCATAGCAGAGATAGCCAAAAATCCAGAAGAAAAGATTATTAAAAAATCGTGTTGTTCTAATAAAAACTGTGCCCCTGAAATATAGAAGGCAACTAAAAAACCAATAGCGGTTGAAATAAAAAAAGAAACGTATTTAGATTTTTGCGTATTTTTGAAATCAGGATTTTTAAATATATCTGAGCCTAAAAAAAAGATACTCCCGATAATTAAACCTGAAAAGAATGAAAAGACACTTGTTTGGTAGTTAGTTATTAAAAAGTCTATAAGTCCCAAGGTTGAGAACATTCCAAGAAAAACACCTATGTACAACAATATCAAAAATCTAAGTTCCCGACTTTTCGTTAAAGTTTTGAAATTGAATAAATTAGAAAAAACAAAAGACCATGCAGATATGAAACTCTCATAAATGCCTAGTATCAAAGCTATCGTAGCGCCTGAAACTCCCGGGATAGAATCAGAAATACCCATGAAAATACCATACAACGGAATTAACAGATTTTTTTTCTTCATAAAAACCTCCATTAAATATATTTCTTTTATAAAAAAACCCCGCATAAAGCGGGATAAGTTGGGGATTTTATTGGGGGTTATTGTTTTCTAAATCTATTATATGCAAAGAATCTTAAAGCATCCTTAAAATATTTAAAAATGGTTCTAATTCTTCTTTGCTGATGTTAATCCCCATTTCTATCCCTGCTTTGTTTGTTCCATGATAATCCGAACCAGCGGTTATAAACAAATCATACTTTTTGGCAAGTGCTTTATACTTTTCGTTCATTTCTTTGGTGTGCGAGGAGTAATAAGCTTCTATGCCATCTAACCCATAATCTACTAACTCTCTGATCAGATTGGCTAGATTTTGTTCATCGAGTTTTGTTTGATAAGGGTGTGCCAAAACAACTACACCACCCGCTTCCTTAATTAACAATATTGCATCTTTTGGATTCAACCTTTTTTTATCTAAGTAAAGAGGAGCTCCTTTCTTTAAATACTTATCGAAAGCCTCTTGTTTGTTGCTTACATAATTTTTCTTCACCATTAAAGAAGCAAAATGGGGCCTACCAATCAATTCTCCACCTGCTTCTTTTTTTAGTTCTTCAAGGGTAATTTGAAAACCAAGTTTTTGCATGTTTTCGATCATTAAAACGTTTCTTTTTTTTCTGAACTCTTGAAGCTCTTCTAAAACCTTATTTAGTCTTTCGTTATTGCTATCAAAACCGTATCCTAATAGGTGTAGAGTGGTTGGGAATTCTGCACTTATCTCTACTCCAGGAACAAATTTTAATTTTTTTAAATCTTTAAAATTTTCTAAAGATTTTACTCCATCAAGGGTATCGTGATCGGTGATAGATAGATATTCTATATTTTTTTCTAAAGCCAGATTCAATAATTCATTAGGAGTGTTACTTCCGTCTGATCCTGTAGAATGAGTATGAAAATCTACTTTCACATTTTCCCTCCAGTTTTAATTAGTATTACAACGCTCCTTTTACTTATTTTTTCCAAAGAACTTTATTTTTTTCATCGTCGTATATTTCTTCAACGTCTTCGGGTATATCGATTTCTTCTATATATTTGGATATAGTTTCTTTGATCAAATCTTCCGGTAAAGAAGTGATGAGCCATAAGTCGCTTAACCAAACTTTGTTGTTTTCTCTAAGCGGTGCTTTATAAATAGCACTTTCTACTGCTTTTGCAAAGGTAGATAAAGGAACTTCCTTTATAAAACCTTTACCTGAATTTTCTCCGTAAATGTTGTTCATAAAATAAATTTAGACCTCCTTTATATTCGCTTCAGCTGAGACCCTCTGTCCCTTAAGGGTAGTTGGCTGCACCCATTTAAGGAAGGGAACTTACAAGTTATTTAAAGCAATTTTTGTCCAACCTTCAAAATTCACATCTTTTAAATTTACGATTTCTTCTTTTTTCATCCAAGTGCTCTCAAAGTTATCTTCTTCTTTAATCTTAGCAGAATCGATGAATCCGACGAAAAGAACACCTAAATGAACTTTGGATACATCTTCATCGTTATCATTGATTATTCCTTTGTAAACATATTTATATGAATTGGTAATCCATAATTCTTCGTTAATTTCTCGATCCATCCCGTTGAAAAAAGTTTGTTCCATAGTAATACCATTATCTCCTTTGTTTATGTGACCCCCTATCCCTATCGATATTTTGTTATGAAGTCTTTTTTCTCCTTGATTTTGTGTCCTTTTTAAAACTAAAATCTCGTCTTGGAAGTTTCTGAACACAACATAAGGTATGATTTGTTTGTAATTATAATCGTTTTCGAGTGCATTTCTTTCATAGAAATTACCACTTTCTAATATTTCCACAAAATCGCTGAATTTTATTTTAAAAAAATTGTCATTGTTCGAAGATATTTTTTCGTCCATTTTTTTTGTGGGAATAGCTAAAATTTGTTCACTCATTCTATAATCTCCATGGTGATATTATCGTTCGTATAAATACAAATTTCACCAGCAATTTTTATTGCTTTTTGAGCGATTTCTTCAGCATCTAAGTCTGTGTTTCTCAATAGAGCCATTGCTGCAGCATAAGCATAAGGTCCACCGGAGCCAATTGCGATTGCATCTTCTTGTGGTTCCATTACTTCGCCATTGCCTGAAATTAGAAAGATATTTTCTTTGTCGGCGACTAATAATAATGCTTCAAGTCTTCTAAGTGCTTTGTCCATACGCCATTCTTTGGTCAGTTCCACAGCTGCTTTCATAAGATTGCCATGTGAAGACTTATACTTTCCTTCAAATCTTTCATACAAAGCCAAGGCATCGGCTACGGATCCAGCGAAACCTGATATTACTTTTCCTTCGCCTAATCTTCGCACTTTTTTGGCGTTACCTTTAAAGATTGTTTCTCCCATTGTTACCTGTCCATCACCACATATTACAGTTTTTCCGTTTCTTTTTACTCCTAATATTGTTGTCCCATGAAAATCCATAAATTATTTTTCCTCCTTGCAGTCACATTTTTGTGTTTTTTATAGCGCCCCTTCTCCCCGCTCCCCACCCATAAGGAAAAGAGCTTTTTACTCTTTCACCCTGCAACCCGCGCAACATGGTTTTTAATTATTATATTTATTAACTCATCAAAGCTAATTCCAGCAGCTAGTGCGGATGTAGGAAGATCACTTAATTCTGTTAAACCAGGCACAGTATTTATTTCCAAAACGTAAACTTCATCGTCTTTTAAGATGGCGTCGATCCGAAACATGTCTTTAAAAGTGAGTGTTTGCATAACGTGATTCCCTATTTCATTTATTTTTTGTATGATTTTTTCGGGTGAATTAAGCTGTGGCTTGAGTTCCGTTAACCCGTTAGTATATTTTGCTTCATAGTCATAGAATTCTTTTTTTGGAATAATTTCAAGAATTGGTAGTAATATGAACTCTTCATTTTTCTGAATATAAGATATCGTTATTTCCCGGCCTTTTATATATTCTTGAACCAGAACTTCCTGAAATTCTTTCAAATCTTTTTCTAAATAGAATTTGTATTCATTTTCGTTGTGAATGATGTATACTCCTTTACTCGATCCACTTTTTCTAGGTTTGATGATGAAAGGGTATTCAAAGGGCGGTAATATCAATTTGTTGGTTAGGGTTGTCTGAGGCATTTGTATATAATTTTTAAATAGAGAGTAGAATATAAATTTATCGTATGTGGCTATACATGTTTCAGGGTTTGAACATGTGTAGTCTATTCCTAAGATTTCTAATAAGGAAGGTAATCTTCCGTCTTCTCCGTAATCTCCATGTACCACGTTGAAGGCGAATTTATAATTTTGAATTTTATTTATAAAATCATCATCTATTAAATCTAAGATTACTGGTTTATAACCTAAATTACTTATAGAATTAAAAACATTTTTTGCGCTTGTTAAGGAAATTTCTCTCTCTTTAGATTTCCCACCTGTAATGATTGGGATGTACATCGTTTTTTCTCCTTTTTTACTTTGTCTGTTTATTTTGTTAGTTGTTTGATTTCTTCAATGTCAAAGTATGCTTTGTCTTTTTCACGGTATAATTTTTCTTTTCCTTTTGAGGTTTTGTAAAAAAGGGTTTCTCCACAGTTGGGGCAACTGTATTCTGAAGGCTCATTCCAATACATGGTACTACAAGAATTACATTTGAAATAAGTTTTTCCTTTTTTGCTTTTTAATTTTACGATGTCACCTCCACAGTTGGGACATTTCCCTCGCGCTTTCACATTCCGAGTGTATTTACATTCTGGGTAATTACTGCATGCAATAAATTCTCCGAATTTCCCGTGTTTCAATATGAGATCTCCACCGCAAATGGGGCATTTTTCATCTATTTTATTCTCTTCTTTGTCTATTTTTAAAGTTTCTTGTAGATATTCTTTTATGTATAATTTCTCCTTAATTGTTACTCCAAATGATTCCGCTGGGATTTTCTGAGTTTCCTTGCATTCTTCACAAGATAAATATAGACCATATCTCCCAAAATTTAATTTCATATTTTTCCCACATTTTTCACAAGGGACATCACTTTCGTAGTGTAAAATTTCTTTTTTATTTTTGATGTTGTTAGATGCAGTCGAAAGGAATGTCTCAAACTCTTTGTAAAACTGCTCTAGAACGACTTTACTTTTGTTTTTTCCGTCTTCTATCTTATCAAGGTCTTCTTCCATGTTCGCAGTGAATTTTACGTCGACTATTTCTGGGAAATATGTTTCCAAAAAGTCAGTTACTACAAAACCAGTAGTTGTAGGCCTCAAGGTACTTTTTGCTATTTTGGATACGTATTTCCGCTGCAAAAGTGTGGATATTATGGTTGCGTATGTTGATGGCCTTCCAATACCTTTAGATTCTAATTCTTTTATCAATGTTGCCTCCGTATATCTATTTGGAGGATTAGTCTCTTTTTCTTCGAATTTTAATTGGTCATATGTGATCTTATCATTTTTACCTATTTCAAAATTAACTTCTTTATTGTTAGGATTCCAGAATTTCTCAAATCCATCAAAGATACATTTTTTGGACGTTATTTCAAATGCGTATTTGTTGGTGTTGTCTTCAATAGTGTATGTTTTTTCTAAATATCTTGATGGAGCTGATTGAGAGGCCATGAATCTATTCCAAATAAGGGTGTACAATTTCAAATGGTCTGATGAAATTAACCTTTTTGCATTGTTGACATCCATGTTGATGTCTGTAGGCCTTATAGCCTCGTGAGCATCTTGAACATTGGATTTTTTGTTTTTTGATAAGTAATGTCCAACGTAATCTTTTCCATAATTTTTTTCCAAATAGTTAATAGCAGCCTGTTGAGCTTCATTTGAAACTCGTGTAGAATCAGTTCTCATATAAGTAATAAACGCAATACTTCCTTCAGAGGTTTCCACACCTTCATACAACTCTTGAGCGATTTTCATTACTTTAGATGAAGCCCAGTTAAAAGTCGAAACCGCTGCTTGTTGTAGCGTACTTGTAATGAATGGTAATGGGGGTTTTCTTATTGATTCTTTTTCTTCTACGTTCACCAGTTTAAAATCCTTGTCTTTCAAATATTCGAAGATCTGGTCTTTTTTTATTTTTGTTATGCTTTCGGGTTTTATTTTTTTACCGTCTTCTTTTGTTAAAGGTATATTTTGACCTTTGTACTCAAGATAGATATTGAAGTATTTTTTTGGTTTGAAGATAAAAATTTTTCTTTCTTTATCCACTATCAATTTCAATGCTGCAGATTGAACCCTTCCCGCGCTTGTTTTGTAATCTTTTAATACTTTCCAAACCAAAGGTGAAATTTTATATCCTACCAATCGGTCCAAGATTCTCCTAGCTATTTGAGCATCTACTTTTTTTAAGTCTAAACTTTGAGGATTACTTATTGAATTTTTTATTGCATTTTTTGTTATTTCTGAGAATATAATTCGATTTTTCTCTTTTGGATCAAGATCTAAAATCTGAGAAAGATGCCATGCTATAGCTTCTCCCTCTCTGTCCATATCCGATGCTAGTAATACTTTTCTCCCTTTTGTTTCTTTCTTGATTTCTTGTATAACCTTTTCTTTACCGGGAATCACTTGAAAGATAGGTTCAAAGTCGTGTTCGATATCAACTCCAAACTCTTTTTTAGGTAAGTCGCGTATATGACCTTTTGAAGCTATTACTTTGTATTCCTTTCCTAAATATCTTTCTATTGTTTTTGCTTTTGACGGGGATTCTACTATTACTACGTATTTACTTTCTTCACTATTTCCTTTGGATTTAGTGCTTTTTTTGGGCATTAATTGAATTACCTCCCGCTAGTATTTTTCTATTTTTATCTTACGTGCCAGCCTTTTATCGTATTCACTCCAACTTTGATCTTTATTTATTTGTAAGGTATTTCTAATATTGTCTTTAACTTGAGCGATTTTGGAGTCGACATTATCACTTAAACCAATTATGAATGATTCGATGGTTTTTGGGACTACAGGACTTCCATATTCTATTTCTCCATGATGGGAGAGGATGATGTGTATTATATGGTTAAGATCTGATTCTTTTATTTTTGGATTTATTTTTTTTGACTCTTCGTACACTATTTTTGTTCCCAGATGTATGTGTCCAATTAATTCACCTAGTTCAGTTTTTTCTATTCCACTGGGTTTTATAACGTATTCTTCTATTTTCCCTATATCGTGCAACAGTGATCCAGCTATTATAATATCTTTATTGATGCATATCTCATTATCTTCGTTATAAAGATCATACAATCTTAAAGATAGTTCAGTAACCATTACAGTATGTTCCAATAAACCTCCAGGATAGGCATGATGTACTTCCACTGCAGCTGGAGAAAAAAGAAAGGATTCTCTTAATTTTGAATTAACCAAAAAGATCTGTTTCAATAAAGATCTGATACCTTCATTTTCAACGGCTTGTATGTATTGTTCGAGTTTAGTTGTTAACTTTGATAGATCATTATTAGAAAATAGCAAGTACTTTTCGGGGTTGATATTCGTTATGTTGATCTTTTGCACTGAATTGGTCTCGTTACTAATATTGATTTGAAGCCTATTTTCAAAGTAAACTATTTTCCCCTTTACTTTTATAACGTCTCCAATTTGAATCTTGTTATTGTTTGCTTCTGCGTTATACCAATCGATAGCTCTAATGGACTGACTTTTATCGGCAATTGTAAACAATAAAAACGTTTTGTCATTTTTTGTTTTTTGAAGCTTTTTGCTCACAACTTTACCTTCTACTTCTGCGTCTTCAGTGGGTTTTAAATCAGATATTAAAGTAATATTTTCTACAGCTGCCTTTGGTTGAAACGGATTATCTTTTATTATATCTCCCAAAGAATATTCTTCATTCAAAATATTTTCCTCCCTTAATGTAAATCCGCCGAACCCTTTGAGCTATTCTTGAGGTTACTTCATAGTTTATAGTAGAAGCGTTTTCAGCTACTTCTTCTGCGGTTATTTGATCGTATTTTTGCCTCCCAATGATTACAACTTCATCACCTAGTGATACATTATTATCAGTAACGTCCACAACTATTTGATCCATAGATACCCTTCCTAATATTTTAGATCGCTTTCCGTTAATTAAAACTTCTCCTTTGTTGGAAAGGGCTCTAAAATAACCATCTGCATACCCTATAGGAACAATAGCGGTTTTCATCCTTTTTTGCACTTCGTAAGTTCGTCCATAACCGATAGTATCATTCGGTTGAAGGTTTTGAATGTTCGCGACAATGCTTTTTAGTTCCAAAATAGGTTTTAATTGATCTATTTTATAAGTTGTAGATGGTTGTAAGCCATAAGTGGCAATGCCTGGCCTCACATAATCTAAAGCGAATTCTGGGAAAAAAAGGGCAGCAGCACTATTAGAAATATGTTTTTTTTCAACATCTATGCCTGAACCAATTATATAATCCAATAACCCCTTATATTTTTCAAATTGAACTCTGGTAAAATCATCTTTTTCATCTGCATTGGCAAAATGAGAATAAACGCCTTCTATTTGAATGTTTCTATCTTTGATCAACTTTATTAATTGAGGTAATTTTTCCTCTTTTATGCCAATTCTGTTGATTCCAGTATCCACGTTGATATGGAACTTAAATTTATCAACATCTTTTCCTAGTATATCACATACTTTTTCTAAAAATGTAGAAGAAGTAATTGTTGGCCTTAAAAAATGAGCGAATTCCAATAATTCTTTAAAATCATCTGGGCTAAAGTAATTAAAGATTAAAATTGGGAGGTGTATCCCCCGGTTTAAGATTTCTAAAGCTTCTTCCAAATAAGCAACAGCCAACATACTATAACCTTCTTTAAATACTTGCATTGCCAAAGGCAACATACCATGTCCATAAGCGTTTGCTTTTAAAACTGGTATGATATGCGCTTTTGTTTGATTTTGTATATAATTTAAATTTTCTAAGTATTTATCAATATTTATATATGCTGCCGTTTCTCTACCCTTCAAGTTTATCCCCTTTTAAAATAGAAATGAGTTTATCTCGTTCTTTTATATACTTAGGCAAAATAATTGTTTTATCTTTTAAAATTATTATTATTTTTCTGGAAGTTATAACCGTTTCTTTTATGGAGGATTTACTGAAATGTTCATATTTTTCTGAAAATACGGAGGTGATAACGTAAAAGGTTTTGTTATTTTGATCATAAATAATAGGATATCGCATGAATTTTCTAATGGAATAAAATAAAAGTGTAACTATTATTCCAAGAAATATATAAGCAATAATACCTTTCGGATAAAGACTGTACACATAATTACCCAATATGAATAAAAATAAAACAAAAATTAGAGGTAGCAGGTAGAGAATTTTTGAATATCTAAATTTATAAAGAATTTTTAAACCCCTCTTTTGTCTAATTGGTTTTTTAGAATCGACAATTAACATTATACAATAATTTTAAATAGTTGGCAAAAGTTTTCTTCTTTTTATTATATAATGTGCATTGGAGTAGAGTAAATGGGTGAGTGAAGAGGAGGTTGAAAAATGTTTAAAGTTAGCGTAGTTCAATTCAAACCAGAACTATTTGAGATCGAGAAAAATGTAAATAAGGTAATGAAGATTATCGAAGGAGTCGATAGCAATTTTATAGTCTTTCCAGAATTAGCTTTTACCGGTTATGCTTTTTCCTCTAAAAAAGAAGTAGAAGAAACTTACGAGTCGCCTTTAGATGGGATCGGATACGCCTTTAAAACTTTTAAGGAATTTTCTAAAGATACTGGTGTAAGTGTAGTATATGGTTTTAACGAGAAGTATGAAGGTAAGTATTATAATTCATCAATTTTGATCAAAAGTGATGGGACATATAAAATATATAGAAAGACTCACTTGTTTTTCAGAGAGAAACTGTTTTTTACCCCGGGGGACACGGGTTTTTGGGTGGATAATATTAACGGAATAAATGTTGGAGTTGCCATCTGTTTTGATTGGTACTTTCCGGAATCCTTTAGAACATTGGCTTTATTAGGTGCAGATTTAATTTTGCATCCAGCCAATTTAGTCTTACCATATTGTCAAGAAGCCAATAAAATTAGATCTTTAGAAAACAAGATTTATATTGCCACATCAAATATTTGGGGAACCCAGATCAACGGTGAAATAGAGTATTCTTTCACGGGTAAAAGTCAAGTGACTTCACCTGATGGAGAGGTGCTTTTTAGATTACCAGAGCAAGGTGATTTTATTCAAACAGCAGAAATAGATGAAAGGAAATCTCAAAATAAACGTATTAATGAATACAACGATCTCTTCCAAGATCGAAAACCAAAATATTATTTTCACTCTTAGATTAAGAGTGATATAATTTTTGATTGCGTTTAAATTTAGCTAGCTTATAAGCACTTTATCATAGATATTATATGTATTCTCTTAACTTAATAAATCACTTGAAAAAAACGATTGTTTGAATTATAATAGTACTAGAGTCAAATAACAAATACACATTTAGAAATAAAAAAGTTTTAGTGAGGGGGTATTTTCATGAGTACAAAAGAATATGTTGTAGGTATAGACTTAGGTACCACTTATTCAGCTATCGCTTGGGTAAAACCCGATGGTAACCCTGAAGTAATACCCAATGCGGAAGGTAAAAGGACCACACCTTCTATTGTTTCTTTTACTAAAGATGGTCAGATATTAGTAGGTGAACCAGCTAAAAGGCAAGTTATTTTAAATTCCGATAGAACTGTTCGCTCCATAAAAAGGTACATGGGAAGTGACTACACAGTAAGAATCGATGATAAGGTGTATACACCTCAACAGATTAGTGCGTTCATACTTAAAAAGCTGGTTAAAGATGCAGAAGAATATTTAGGAGGAAAGATCAAAAAGGCCGTTATTACTGTTCCTGCTTATTTCAACGATGCTCAAAGGCAAGCTACCAAAGAAGCAGGGGAAATTGCAGGATTAGAGGTTCTAAGAATAATAAACGAACCAACAGCGGCTTCAATAGCTTTTGGTCTCGATCGATCAAAAGAAGAGAGAAAAATAGTTGTATATGATCTTGGTGGTGGAACATTTGATGTTTCCATTTTAGATATAGGAGAAGATATCATAGAGGTTATCGCTACTTCGGGGAACAATCATCTAGGTGGAGACGATTTTGATCAAAGAATAATCGACTGGTTAGCTGATGAATTTATGAAAGAGTATAAGGTTGATTTAAGAAAAGATAAGCAAGCACTTCAAAGATTGAAAGAAGCAGCTGAATCTGCTAAGATAGAATTATCAAGTAAATTGGAAACGGATATAAATTTACCTTTCATTACGGTTGTGGATGGTCAACCTGTTCACTTAGAAAAGAAACTAACACGAACTAAATTAGAAGAACTCATTGGAGACTTAATAGAATCAACAAGAGTGCCCATTGAGAACGCAATGCGGGATGCTAAACTTTCCCCACAAGACATAAGCGACGTTTTACTTGTAGGTGGTTCAACGAGGATACCAGCAGTTCAAAAATTGGTTAAAGATTATTTTGGAAAAGATCCTTCTAAGAATGTTAACCCAGACGAAGCAGTAGCAGTTGGAGCAAGTGTTCAAGCTTCTATAATGGTAGGAGAAACAGAAAGAGATTTAGTTTTAGTAGATGTTACTCCTTTATCCTTAGGTGTTGAAGTTAAAGGAGGTTTAATGGAAGTTATTATACCAAGAAACAACAAAATCCCTGTGAAAAAATCTAAAGTTTTTACGACCTCTGTTGATGGACAAACGGAAGTTGAAGTAAGAGTTTACCAGGGAGAAAGACCTTTGGCACGAGATAATTTTTTCTTAGGGAGTTTTACATTAACAGGTATTCCCCCTGCACCAAGAGGAGTTCCTCAAATAGAAGTTACTTTTGACATTGATTCTAATGGAATAGTAAGTGTATCCGCAAAGGATCTAGGAACTCAAAGGCAGCAATCTATGGTTGTAACTGGAAGACACAAGCTCGACAAAGACCAAATAGATAGGATGATGAAAGAAGCAAGAGAGTATGAGGAACAAGACAAAAAGGTAAAAGAAAAGGTTGAGTTGAGAAACCAAGCAGATGATTTAATCTATCAAACAGAAAAATTATTACGTGAAAATGGAGATAAAATACCCGATAATTTAAAAATCAACATTGAAGAAAAAACAAAAGAATTAAAGCAAGCTTTAGAGGAAGATAACGTCGGTAAAATTAAGATAGTTAAAGACGAATTACAACAAGAGATTATGAAGGTAGGTCAATATATTTATCAAAATCAAAACCCAGGAGCAACTGCAGGAGCAACAACTCCAGTAGACGATCCAGAAAATTAAAAATTCAGGAGGCTTTTAAGCCTCCTGAATTTTTTTGAACTTACCTTTGGATAACCCCACATCTATTAGTCGTATAAAGTAAAGTCCTATTCATCCACATTTTGTATATAAGCTTAACTGTGGTATAATGTATTTTGGAGGTGGATACAAAATGCAAAAGACTTTTAATTTCGATTCATTCAACTTATCATTGAAAGAACTGGACTCAAAGGAAGATCTATTAGATGACGATTTTGAGTTCACCAAATTAGAAATAGCAGAGTTCTTAAAAGAGAATTTGGGAAGGTATGGTGATCCTCTAGAAGATATTATTAATTCCATCGATTACGCCTTTTCTAAAGATAAAGGAAAAGGTGGGTTTGTTTTGGTACTCTATAATGCCGAGCGCATCACGGGTTCTGTTGTTGTTAACGACACGGGTATGGAAGGATATATCCCTGAGCATGTCCTTGTCTACATAGCTGTTGATAAAGATTGTAGAGGTAAGGGGATTGGTAGTAACCTTTTAAAAGAAACAATTAGTCGATGTAACGGGGATATATCTTTGCATGTGGAGTACGATAACCCGGCAAGAAAATTGTACGAAAAGCTTGGTTTCAAATCAAAATATGCAGAGATGAGATATAAGTCATAATCTCCAGTACCAAACAAAAAAAGGCAACCAAAACGGCTGCCTTTTCAATATATGTAACA
The DNA here is from genome assembly GCF_000018605.1 of Petrotoga mobilis SJ95. Classification (NCBI taxonomy): domain Bacteria; kingdom Thermotogati; phylum Thermotogota; class Thermotogae; order Petrotogales; family Petrotogaceae; genus Petrotoga; species Petrotoga mobilis. The sequence continues at coordinate 1,806,932 of NC_010003.1, forward strand.
TGCTACTAAAAAAATATTATGGTGGGCAGGGGCAGAATCGAACTGCCGACACACGGATTTTCAGTCCGTTGCTCTACCGACTGAGCTACCTGCCCATCCATAAACATGGTGGGCGCTGCAGGATTTGAACCTGCGACCTTCTGCTTGTAAGGCAGACGCTCTCCCGCTGAGCTAAACACCCTTCTTAATATGATGGCGCCCCCAACCAGATTCGAACTGGTGCCTTTGGCGTGAAAGGCCAATGTCCTGGGCCGCTAGACGATGGGGGCATTATCTCAAACCTGAAATATATTATCATAAAAATTATGAGATGTCAAGGTTTTTTTTGTTTTTTGATAATTTTTTTGCTATGTCAGTTATGTCTCCTGCACCAACAAAGAGTAATACAGCATTTTTTTCTTGTAAAAGATCTGATATGATTTCGTCTTCCGAATTATAATATTTGGAAAAAGTAGCTTGTGAATTAAGAGCTTCTACAACCTTTTTTTCATCTACACCATTTATGGGTTCTTCAAAGGCCGAATAAATTCTGTAAACTAATACCTCATCCGAATATTTTAGGACATCAATAAAGTCGTTTATGTGGAAGTAAAGGCGGGTGTACCTGTGCGGTTGAAATATGGTTATTATTTTTCTTTTTGGGAAATACTCTTTTGTTGCTTTTATAGTTTCTAAGATTTCGTCAGGTGTATGGGCATAATCGTCTATTATTGATAGATTATCTTTATCGTAAAGTATATTGAATCTTCGTCCAACCGAATTATATCTATGAAAGGTTTCTTTTATTGTGCTAAACTCAATCCCTAATTCTAAAGAAAGTGCGGTTGAAGCCAGTGCATCATAAGCGTAGTGTAATCCTGGAAGATTTAAAGTGATATCTCCGATGTATGTGTTTTTGTGATAGATCTCAAACACTTGATATCCGTTATATTGATGTCTGTTTTTTATAATATAATCAGCCTTTTCAGATTGCCCAAAGTATAATACTTTCTTTTCGTTCAAATGCCATTTGTTGAGATGAACGTCATCTCCATTTAATATAACCAGCTCTTTCGTGTTTTTTGCAAATTTATATAAAGAACTTTCCAACTTTTCAAATTCGTTGTTGTAGTGCTCAAGATGATCTGGTCTCAAATTATTTATGATAGAAAAATTAGTTTCTGTTTTTTCGATAAAACCATCACTTTCGTCGACTTCTGCTATTACTATTCCATTTCCAAATCTAAAGTTGCCATCTTCTAGTGAATCATGTATTCCACCTAAAAAAACTGTCGGATCTTTACCAGCGTTTTTGAATATTTGAGAGACCATAGCGGTAGTGGTGGTTTTTCCATCTGTTCCTGTTATACCTATTGAGGTATGCTCTTGTAATATTGAATTCAGTAGTTGCATTCTACTAATAATAGCTATCTTTCTATTTTTTGCTTCTATCAGCTCTGGATTGGTATCTTTTATTGCGGTTGTTTTTATTAAAAAATCGATATCAGGAAGATTTGAGTCCTGATTTAATTTAACTTTTATTCCTTTTTTTATTAAGTATTCCACTCTTTCGTTCATTTCGTTGTTTGATCCAAGCACACTCGTTATACCATGTTTATAAGCAAGGTACAAGGCTAAGGAACTCATGCCTATTCCACCAATTCCTGAAAAGTAGTACTTCATAGATACCTCCTTACGAAAATACAAAGATTTCAGATCTCTGCACATTATAAAATCTCATCGATATTATTAATTATATTTTCTGTTGCTTTATTTATCTTAGGTGTGTATATAAATTCTGTATTTTTTGGTTGAATATGATTTAAAAAGTTGATAAATTCATCAGTTTCCACTTTTTCTTCATCGATAACAGCAATTTTTCCCTCCTTCTTAAGAGAAAGAGCATTTTTTAATTGATGATTTTCTGCTGAACCTTTCCATGGGATCAAGATACCAGAAAGATCATAAAACTGAATTTCGGCGAGTGTTGTTGCTCCAGCCCTTGATACTACCCCATCTGATACAGCCATCAATTCATATAAATTTTCTATATATTCAAAAGTAAAAACGTTGGGAAATTGTTTGAACTTTTCTTGATTTTTCGTTATATGTATGTAATTGTTAATTTTTTCTTTTTCGTATACTTTGTACATTAATTCATCTATTTCGTTTGAACCCAGGCTTCCGCCAAAGACTAATATACATCTTTTGTTTAGATCCTTTATCCCAAAATTACGTAAGTAAGTTCTGGGGATTTCTTTTTCAGGCGTTCTTACAGGATTGCCTGTAAAAATAAATTTATCATTCAATTTGGTTTCTTCGTAACTTACAAAAACCTTTTTTGCCCATCTAGATAGTACTTTATTGGATATTCCAAGTGTTGAATTTTGTTCATGTAGATAAAATGGAATATTTTGTTTTTTTAAAGCTAAACCGACGGGAACAGTTACGTATCCACCAGTGAGAAATCCAAAAACAGGTTTGAATTCTTTTATTATTTTTTCAACTTTACGCGTATCACTTAAAACTTCAAAGGCTCTGTTTATATTTTTAACGTTGTATAATGGCCTTTCTAGACCTTTGGTATTTAGAGAAATTAACTTTGCTTTTGGAAAGTCGGTAGGCAACTTTTTTTCTTCAATTCTTCCTTTTGTAGTAAAATATATTACCTCTAACTTATTATAATATTTATTTAAATATTTTAAAACAGAGAGAGCAGGGTAGTAATGCCCTCCTGTACCACCACCGGAAAAAACAACTTTTAACTCTTTATTATTCTTCATCTGAACTTGCCAACTCCGAATTATGATATATCAATCCTAGTCCCCACCCTATAGATGTTAATGTAACTATCATAGAAGAATTTCCATAACTTACCATTGGAAGCGTTACCCCTGTAACTGGCATCCATGGTACTCCCAATCCGACCAAGGTGTTTATGACAACTTGAATGAAGATCCAAGAAGCTGTAGCTCCACAGAATATAAAAGTACCGTGATCTTTAGTAAGATAAGCTAAATACACAAGCTCATGAGACAGAAAAAAGAAAAGAGTTAGAACCATTACTATCCCTAATTTTCCCCATTCTTCTCCTATAACGGATATGATAAAATCACTGTAAGATTCAGGTACATAGTATTTAAATTCACCGGCAAAAGGTCCTGTACCAATCAACCCACCATTTGTAATGGCATCTCTCGAACGTTGACTCTGAAAATCGTCGGAACTTGTCAATCTTGAAATTTGATAGGTCTGGAGAAAATTATCCTTAAAGATAAAAAGAACAGAGATGATAATCAAGGTAAAAATAAAGAAGAACAACATAACCTTTTTATCTCTTATTCCTAAAAAAATCGTTATTAAGGTTAACATTGTAATTATAAGGGAAGAGCTGAGATCTGGTTCCAAAAAGATTAAGAATATGCTAAATCCACATACTAAAATGGGGAAAATTACATTTATTAGTAGATTCTTTTTATTTTGTATTTGGGTGTAATAAAAAGCTAAGAAAGCAGGAATAATGAGTTTTGCAAGCTCTGATGGTTGAAATTGGAAAGGACCAATATTCAGCCACCTTTTCACACCTGCGATAGGTTGAGTGAATAAAACTATAATTAAAATGAGATTTAAAAATACAAAAAGAGCTATCATGATATGCTTGTTTTTTGTAAAAGTATCACTGAACATAAAAGCAATTACGGCACCTAAAAAGCCGAGAATTAAGGCGATTATATATGTTTGAAATTTTTGATCGGGGTTTATCTCTTTGATGTCACTGATTGCAAAGAGAGAACTGTAGATGAATAGAACACCTACGAATAGAGTGATACCTAATATTATTAAGTAAAAGATGAAATTGTGTTTTATCACCATACGTTGGGGGAGCACCCCCAAACCCCCCTTTCAAATTCTAATTTCGAGATTTTGTCTTTCACATGCTTTCAGGAGCATTTACACCCAAAATAGACAAACCTCTTGCTATGACTATTTTTGTTGCGTGACAAAGATTTAACCTACCTTGAATAAGCTCATAATTTTCTGCATTGAGAACAGATAAGTTATTGTAAAAATGATGGAATCTTGATGCTACTCTTTCCAAATATTGGGTGAGTAAGTTAGGTTTGTTTTGAATTACAGCTTTGGTTAATACATTTGTAAATAAGGATAACTCTCTCATCAATAATTTTTCTTCGTCTTCTTTTAGATTTTCTAAACCTAAAAATAATTCGTAATTTATCCCTCTTTTTTGAGCTTCTTTAAATATGCTGCATATTCTTGCATGAGCATATTGAACGTAGTAAACGGGATTTTCATTGGATTTTTTTATAGCCAGATCGATATCAAAGTTCAATGTTGTATCAGGATCAACCATAGCAAAGAAGTACCTAACAGCATCTTTTCCAACATTTTGTATAAGATCGTCAAGAGTGAAGAATTCCCCACTTCTTGTTGACATCTTTATAATTTCTTCGCCTTTTTTTACATTTACAAATTGGTGCAAAATTATTTTTAAAAAATTTTCTGGTAATCCTAAAGCTTTTGCTGAAGCCATCATTCTAGGTATGTGACCATGATGGTCAGAACCCATTATATCAATCACAGTGTCGAAACCCCTTAGGTACTTGTAATAATGGTAAGCAATGTCATCACAAAAGTATGTTGGCATCGAATCTTTAGATCTTATCAATACCTTGTCGTTTTCATCTATCAAATCAGATACTTTAAACCATAACGCATCATCTTTTTCATACACGTAGCCTTTAGATTTTAAATCGTTCAAGGTTTTTTCTACCATTTTATTTTTAAATAATAATTGTTCACTGAAGATTACATCGAAGTTTACGTTTATTTTTTCAAGCGTTTCCAACATGTTTTTTAGCATATCTTCAAGAACTTCTTTTCTGAATATATCCTCGGTTTCTTCATCCCATTTGTCTTTAAACTTTTCTCCATATTTGTTCAATACTTTTTTTGCAGTATCTACTAGATACTCTCCTCTGTAACCATCTTCGGGTATTTCATATTTTGAACCAAGAATTTCGTTGTATCTTACCCATAGGGAGTAGGAGAGAAGTTTTATTTGTCTACCTGCATCGTTTAGATACATCTCTCTTTGAACTACGTATCCAGCTTGTTCATAGATATTTGCCAAAACATCTCCCATAACAGCTTGTCGACCGTGAGCAACAGTGATGGGACCGGTGGGATTAATGCTTGCAAATTCAAACTGTATATTCGCACCTTTCCCTATGTCAAATTTCCCGTAGGTTTTTGGATTGCTCAAAATTTTAGAACATATCCTTTGATATATTTGGGGAGAAACAAAAAAATTTAAAAAACCATTTGCATTATCAACTTTTTCGAAAAAAGAAGATTTAACTAGTTCTTCTTTTAAAATTTGAGCAATTTCTTGAGGTGATTTTCTTAACCTTTTTGTTAATAAGAATGCTACGTTGGAAGAAAAATCTCCCATATCGTCTTTAGGAGGTGTTTCGATGGTAAAATTGAGTTCCATCTCAGAAACACCTATATCTGACAAGGCTATATTGATCTGGTTTTTTATAAGATCTATTATTTCCATTTATTTGTTTCCTCCTGTCTTTTCGTTTATTACCGGCTTTAATAACTCTAAAAAGGCTTTAACGGCCATTCACTTTACAATCACTCAGCTTTTATTACATTTCTAAATTCGATTCCTAGCATAAGTGAGGGTTCCAGGAATCTTGATTTTCTTTTCAATAAATCTGAATATTTCTCCAAAAATTGTGACCAACACAAAATATATGATAGCAGCAAATAGGTAAACTTGAAAGAATTCAAAGTTACGACTCGCTACAAACTTAGCTTGAGCCATTATTTCTGGCGCTCCAACGATATAAGAGAGAGAGGAATACTTCAATAGGTATATAAATTCATTTGTCCAAGAAGGGATAAACCTTCTTAACGCTTGGGGTAATATGATCAATCTGATAGCTTGCCATTTTTTCATTCCTATTGATAAAGCTGCTTGCATTTGACCCGAACTTATCGATTGAATGGCACCTCTTAGATATTCGGCCTGATAAGCGGCAGAATTTAAAGAAAAAGCCATTATTGAGGCTAATATTGGAGAAAGCCTAATTCCAATAACAGGTAAACTATAATATAGAATGAAAAGTTGAACAAGTAATGGTGTCCCCCTTATTATCTCGATAAAAACATAGCTTATATAATAGAATAATTTATTTCCATACGTTTTAGAAACTGCAAGTAAAACGCCCAAAAAGAATCCTATGACTATAGAAATTAAAGTTAAAAAAAGTGTAACCCATATACCTTCCACCATATAAACCCAGGAACTTCCAACGATTTCAAAAAAGCTCATGTATTTTCATCCTTTCCGTACAACTGCGATAATTTATTCAAAAACTCCTTAGTTCTATCTTTTTGAGGATTTTTGAACATCAATTCTGGGGGACCTTTTTCAACAATCACGCCTTTTTCCATAAATATGATCTCATCTGCAACAGCCCTTGCAAATCCCATTTCATGTGTAACACACACCATAGTCATGCCACTTTTTGCAAGATCAATCATGACGTTCAGAACCTCTCCTATTAGCTCTGGATCCAAAGCAGAAGTTGGCTCATCAAACAGAATTAATTTGGGATTCATAGCTAGAGATCTAGCGATAGCGACTCTTTGCTTTTGCCCACCGGAAAGCTGAGCAGGATAAAGGTCTGATTTATCCTTCAATCCAACTCGTTCTAATTCTTTTAATGCAATTTCCGTTGCTTGAGATTTTTCAATCTTTTTCACTTTAGTCAAACCAATTCTAACGTTTTCAAGCACAGTTAAGTGATCAAATAAGTTAAAGTGCTGAAATACAAAACCTATTTCCTGCCTAATTTTGTGAATATTCTTTGAAGATAATACTTCATCTCCTTCGAGATATATTCTTCCTGAATCAGGTTCTACCAGTCTATTTATACACATTAAAAGGGTACTCTTTCCTGTTCCACTCGGACCTATTATTACCTTTGTTTCTCCTCTTTTAACTTCAAATGTTATTCCTTTGAGTATTTCTGCTCCATTATAACTCTTATGAAGATCTTCCACTTTTAATATTATATCTTTCTCTTCTTTCATTTATTAAACGCTCCTTGTTTCGTATCCTGGGATAGTAAGCTTTTTTTCGATCATGCCAAATCCCCTACTTAAACTAAAAGTTAGGACAAAGTAGATAGCTCCACAAATTAGATAAACTATCAAAGGTCTATTAGTTACAGATATAATATAAGTGCCTTGCCTAAGTAATTCAACCACACCTAAGGCATAAGCAACTGATGTATCTTTTAGGACTACTGATGCCTCATTGATCCAACCTGATAAGGCGATTCTTATTGCCTGGGGGAAGATAATGTAGATGAAAGTCTGGATTTTGTTCATTCCAATTGAATAAGCAGCATCTAGTTGCCCCTTTGATATGGATGAAATTGCACCTCTAAAAATTTGTGATTGATAAGCTGAGCTTATCAAACCTAATCCAATTATTGATGCAATCAAGGGATCTAATCTTATTCCGATGGCTGGTAAACCGTAAAAAATTAAAAAAAGAACAACTATCAAAGGGATACTTCTAAAAACTCGTTCGTAGATTAAAAAAATTAACTGTAAGAATTTGTTACCATACAATTGACCAAAAGAAATTATAACTCCAACAACAAATCCTAAGATCAAACTAAAAAAGGTTAATTCAAGTGTCACAAGTGTTCCTTTTAATAAATAGGGTAATGAATTTATAATCACTTGAATGTCTTCCAAGTATCATCCTTCCTTTTTAATTTAAATATAAAAGGGGGTGAAGCCCCCTTATGTTTTTCTTTTAGAAAATTAGAACATCACTTAAAATACTTTTCTATTAGATCATCCATTTTTCCAGACTCTTGTAACTTTGTTATACCTTCGTTCAACATATTCAATAAATCCTCATTGCCTGGTGCAACAGCCATACCATAATTTTCGTTAGTCTTAATGATTCCTACAATCTCCACGGGATCTGTCTTTGTGAATCTTTCAGCCACAGGATTATCGAGCACTATCACATCGATATTTTTGTTAACTAAGTCACGAACAGCAAAGTTGAATGTGTCGTACCTGATTAGATTAGTTTTTGGCAAGAAACCAGCGTCTATTAAATTTTCTGTTACCCAAAGATCGCCCGTAGTACCCGTTTGAACTCCGATTTTTGGCTTCCTAAGAAGAATGGTTAGATTGGTATCTTCACCTTTTCTTACCATAATACTTTGATCAGCACTATAATATGGGATTGTAAAATCGACTACTTTCTCTCTTTCTTCAGTTATAGTCATTCCAGCGACAATAATATCTATATTTCCGGTCATTAAAGAAGGTATGAGAGAGTCAAAGCTAATATCTCTTATTTCAACGTCAAATCCATACATTTTTCCGATTTCCCTTATTAAATCCATATCAAATCCGACAAACTCTCCACCTTCAACGTACTCAAAAGGTGGGAAAGATGCTTCTGTACCGACAACATAAGTAACTGAGAAAGCTGAAAACACAAAAGAAATCAAGATCGCAGAAACTAAAAAGGCTTTTTTCAACATGTTCATACACCTCCTATCGGATTATCTACTTTTTTACTTACTTACAAAACATTAAAACCTTTGATTCCACGTTTTAACTGTTAAACAGATTTTCTCAATATCAATCTATTTAAAGAATGATTGTTTGAACATATTATAACATAATATATGTTTGAATGAAAGAGGTCATTTTTAATTTGACAAATATTTTTTTTTATAGTATAATTAACTAAATTTGAAAATCTATTAAGATATTAATTAAATTTGTTTAGGAGAAAATGGCTATGAAAATATTAAAATTATTATCAAGTTCTAATAAAGTAAATAATAATAATAACAATATACAGCGTCGGTGATTACGCTGGACATTGTTATTTTGAAAATTACCGACGCAGAAAAAATAGCGTCGGTTTTTTTATTTGTATTTTAAAAGACGATATACCGTCTTTAAAAAACACTACAGGAGGGAAAATTATGGCAGAAGTAGAGAAGCAGGATAGAAGAGTGGATTCTGTGGAGCTAGTAAAAACTTATTTGGAGGACGAGACTTACAGTGACGCGCTTTTAGTTCAATCAGAGATACTGAGATTATCGAGGGAATTTCTTGCAGAGAAGGGTTTTGTTGAAATTCTACCAGTGATTGTCTCTACGATCACCGATCCTTTAAATCACGACGTTTTTGAAGCACAAATTGATTATTACGGTAACAAATATTACGTTACTAAATCTATGATTCTGCAAAAACAAGTTAGTGTTTTGATTCATGATAAGATATTTTCCTTTTCGCCAAATTTAAGGTTGGAAACAGCAGAAAAATATTCTTCTGGTAGACACTTGATTGATTTTGTTCAACTAGATATAGAAGCTAAAGAAACTAAAAGAGAAGAGATTATGGATTTGATGGAAGATTTAATAATTTATGTACTAAAAGGTATCTTGACGAAATATTCTGGTATAATAGAAAAGTATCACCCAAATTTGACTGTTCCTAAAAAGCCTTTTCAAAAGATAAGCGTAAAAAAGGCAAAAGAGCTTTACGGTGATGATTATGAAAAGATTTTATCTGAACGAGCTGAAGGGCCTGTGTGGTTAATTGATATTCCGCTCTTGAACAGGGAGTTTTATGATAAACAAGATATGGATAATCCTGATGTATTGTTGGATTTTGACCTGATATATCCTGAGGGTCATGGGGAAGGCATATCTGGTGGCGAAAGAGAACACGAGTATGAGCAAATAGTGAAAAGAATCAAATTGAAAGGTAACGGGCTGGAAAGCTATGAAGATTATTTAAAATTGGCAAAAGAAGGGTTATTAAAACACTCAGCAGGATGTGGTATAGGTATAGAAAGATTCACTAAATACATATTAGATTTGGATCATGTTGAAAAAAGTAGATTGTTTGCTAAAGCACCTGGAAAGTATACCATTTAGTTGTGTTGATTAAAAAACCTAGAAAATGTAACTCAAAGCAAGAGACGTAAATGTTGAACGTCTCTGCTTTTCCTTTCATAAAAATTAACTTATTTTTCACTGGAGGTATCTCATGAATATTAAAAGGGCAATTATTTCAGTTTATGACAAAACTAATTTAGAGGATTTAGCTAGTTTCTTATATCGCAATGGTGTCGAAATTATATGTACAGAAGGAACAAATAAATATTTACAAGAAAAGGGAATCCCTACTGTAAAAATGGCTGATTATATTGGATTTCCTGAAATTTTAGGAGGTCGTGTTAAAAGCATAGATCCAAAATTAGCCGGTGGCATTTTAGCCAAGTCTAACGATAAAAAGCATGAAGAAGATATGATTAATTACAATATAAAAAGGATAGATATGGTTGTGGGTAATTTTCCTACTTTTGAGGAAATTGCCAAAAAAACAAAGAATGAGGAAACACTTTTAGAAAATATCGATATTGGAGGCTATTCTCTTCTTAGAGCAGCAGCAAAAAACTATAAGGATGTTGTAGCATTGGCAGATCCAAAAGATTATCAAACAGTTATTGATAATTTAGAGGATTGTGGCGATGTCCCCTTACAGTTAAGAAGAAAGTTGGCATTGAAAGTTTTCTTTTCTACTTCTAAGTACGATGCAAGTATTCATAAAATTTTTTCAGAACTATTTGCAGCTGAAAAGTTTGACCATGAATTTTTTGAAATATTGGGGAACTTAAGATATGGTTCTAATCCAATGCAAGAAGCGATTCTAATGAAATTTTTAGAAAAAGATACTTTTATCAACTATTTAGAAAATTTGACCTTTCACAAAAAACCTACTTTAAGGATGTTAAAAGACATAAAATTACTTTTTCATTTGGCGAGTTTGACAAACAATGAATTTTTGGGTTTTGCGAAAAAAGGAATTTTCGTATTTGGTTATTGTGCTCCTACTCAAGAAGAGAAAAAACAATTCATTAGAATTATTAAAGAACTTAAAGGTGGGATAGTTTATAGTGACGATCCAAATATAATTTTTGAACTGAAAGATTCAAAACATGACGGAATGATGACTTCTTATAATCTTGAACAAAAAGAAGAGATAATTTCTTTTAAACCCATGGTTTTTAAGGTTAATAAGAAAGTTCTGAAACAAGAAGAAGAATATATTGTGGATAGTGATCTGGTCGTAAAGCAAAATTTCCAAGAGATTTCCTTGGATTTGTCTCCTTCAGAACAATTAGGATTTGAGGTCGCTAAAATTCATAAATCTGATACCGCTGTGTATGTTAAAAATAATCTCATTTGTTCTGGTAATCAATCTTGTTTGAACAGAGAAATCGCACTAAATGCACTCGAAAACACTTTGGAAAAGTTTGAAGTTCTTCCGAAGGAAGGGACAATTATATTTGATTCTCCTATAAATTCAGAGAAGATAACCGATATAATATTAAATTGGCAGGTTGAAAAGGTAATTGTTCCTCCAACCTTACCGGGATACGAAAAATATTTAAACGATTTAGAAGAAAAAGGAGTTACTTTGTTGGTAACACAGGGAAGGTATCATAGATATTAATGTTCATTAAGGGGCAAGCCCCTTAAGAACCCCAAAATCGCGTAACATCATTTGCAAAGCAAATGAGATTAGGAAAGTTATTCAAAAACATTACAAAAGAGACCATTTTGCACAGTTCAGCAAAAGGGGAGTGATAATAAATTTCTTTACCTTTAGTCTCGGTAATATTAGTTTGCAGAAATGAAGAAAAAACGATCAAAAAAGTGTTAAATTCTTTAAGCAATCAGACAAGAAAGCCGGATGAAATAATTGTCGTTGATGGTCAGTCGACAGATAACACCGTTAGTATAATAGAGAAACTCGCTGAAAAAAGTAATAATATAAAAATCATTACGAATGAAAAAAAATTTACCCCCCACGGTTTAAATTTAGGGATCAAAAATAGTAAGGGGGATTTTGTTTTTATAGCTGGTTCTCATACAGAATTTGATGAAAAATATGTGGAATATAGTGTTGAATTTTTGATGAAACACCCAGAAGCGAGTGCTGTAGGAGGAGTGTCTTTGGCCACCCCTGCTAACGATAAAAGTTGTTTACAAAAATCGATGGCTTTTTCGTATTCTTCCCCCTTCGGTACTGCATCCCGCCATAGACATCAAGTGAAAGAACCACAAGAAGTTGATACCGTAGCATATGCATGTTATAGAAGAGAAGTTTTTGATAAAGTAGGGTATTTTAATGAAAAACTTTTAAGGAATCAAGATATCGAGTTTAATTATAGGATGAGAAAAAAGGGTTTAAAAATCTTTTTATTACCAATTACAAATAATTATTATGTTCCAAATGGGTTGTGGGATTTTATGAAAAAGAATTTTTCAAATGGTTTTTGGAATTATATAACTCTAAAAATATCTCCTTATGGTATTTCCCTTAGACATTTCATTCCTTTTATTTTTATAATGTATCTTCTTCTCTTATTCATATTTTTAGTCCTCTCAAAAAATGCCGTTTTTAATATTATTTTAGCTATTCCGTTTTTCATATATTTGTTTATAGACACATTATTTTCATTAAAGTATGCTATAAAAGAGAAAAATATTTTATTGTTTTTTTGTAGTTTTTTTGTGTTTTTACTTTTGCATATTTCATATGGTTCAGGAACATTTTGGAGTATACTTAAATCAATCCTTTTTACTAGGAGAAAGAAATCCTAAATTTTTTAAAAATGCGGGTGAATATAATTTGTTAGCTATAAAATTAATAAGTTCTTTTGTTTTATCTGTTATTCTAGTTCCCATTATGATAAGAATCGCAAACAAATATAATATCGTTGATAAACCCGACAATAAGTTGAAAGTTCATAAGTCTCCCATTCCTTATTTGGGTGGTGTAGCTGTTTTTCTTTCAATATTACCTTTTTATTACAATGACATAGGTTTTATAATTCCTGCTAGTATATTGACTTTTATTGGTCTTTACGATGATATTAAGAGTGTTTCTCCTTATATTAGATTATTTGCAGAGTTTATTGTCGTCTCAATGGCAATATATTTTGTAGGAGGAATTATTGAACCTTTTCAGTTTTTTATTTTGGTATTAACCGGTATAGCTTTAGTTAACGGAGTAAATATGGTTGATGGGATGGATGGAGTCTGCGCTGGAACGGCAATAGTGAGTTTGTTATTTTTTTCCTTGATATCCAAAAATTATGAACTTTTGATCTTTGCCTTCGCAATTTTGGGGTTTCTATTATACAATTTGCCACCAGCGAAAATATTTCTTGGTGATGCGGGTTCTTATCTTTTAGGTTTTACTTTATTTTATTCCTTTTCTTTCCTATCTGGAAGATCTGGTAGAGGAGGTTATTTCATCTCACTAATTATCACAGGGTTTTATTTTACTGATCTGGTTTATGCTGTGATAAGACGTTTACTCAGCAAAAGATCTCCTTTTTTAGGGGATAAAGAGCATATATATGATAAAATTAGAAAAAAATATAAAATAAAACCATTGTTTGTTGCATTAGTTACATATAGTATTTCTGTTTTTTTTGGGTTGATAGGATTAATTACTTGGGATTTTCAAATAATTGGTGTTATAATTGTATTGATGTTATTTATTTTTCTAGGTTATCATTTTAAATTGTACAAATATGAGTAATTGAAGGATTAATTTTATTAAAAAATTTTTAAAGTTTTACGTAAAAGAGGTGCTGTGATGATAATTTTAAAAGGTAATTATGGTGATTATATGAAACTTCGGCCTGTATCAGTTAAAAAAATTTTCTTAGACGAGTCAATGTTGAAAAACAACAAAGATCCTGATATTTACGAGAAGTATATCTATGAAGTAGAAGGAAGGTTTGGAAATTACAAATGGTTTAATAACGAATTTAATTTGGATGAAAAAGGGAATGGTAAATTGGAAAAACTTACCTTTGATATAGAATATATCCCTTTGATATTGACGATCTTAAGAATTAATGCTTTTTTTAAGTCAAAAAAGAAAAATATGATCTCTGTGCTTGCTTCTGATCATGAAAACCAAACTTCAGAGATAATTGCAGAAGAATCATTTATTTATTCTTTGAATGAAAGTAGTAGTTTGTATTTTTTGTTTTTAAGAAAAATAGGTAAAGGTTTAGTCGAGCATCACCTAATTTTTACTAACAACTATGGAGATCATTACGATATGTATATTGAAAGTGATCGCAAGAGCATAGAAAGTTTTTATAGAAATCTGCTGAACGAAACAAATAATTTTCGAGTTGCGATACTTCCAAATATTGCTCAGAAAATCTCTCCATTTTACGAAAAAATAATCGAGAAAATATCGATTGTTAATTACGAAAATATTTACAATACCACCGATGACTTTTTTACAATGTATAATCTAAATCCAAAAGAATTTCTGAAAAATTCTGAACCACGCCTTGAATTAGAGAGGTATACCAATTATTTGTTTAATACGAAAAATGGGGAAGAAGAGGATTATTCTTTCGATGACGATATAGACGACGTCGATATTGATTTTACCATAAAGAATATGGAAGATATAGAAGACGAGCTAAAAGATATGGCAGATTTGCATCACAATGATCAATTTTTAGGAAACTCTTATTACTATAATGAATCGTATGATTTGTTCATTGAAATGGAAGAAGAGTTTATGGATTTTATGGATCATATAATTTTTGATGAAAATTTAAAAAAGCAAGATAAAGAATACTATTTAGAAAAAATAAAAAAAATGATCAACGAAGTTTCCTTAATATTCCAAGATTTAAAAGAAAAGAAAGAGTTTGAAAGAGAGCTTTTATTAGATATGGTAAACGCTTATGGAATTGAAAATATAACCAATAAGAAAGATCTAATTTCAGAAATTTTTGAAGAAATAGATATGACTACCGATCTGAATGAAATATATGAAATCTCAGAAGATAAGATTCTGAACGATTATAAAAATTGGTATAAAGATCTAATATTTAAGAAAGGTAAAAGCATGAAAGAAGTCACTAACTAATATCTAAAGCAAGTATAATTCCCCTTTGGAGAGTCACCAAAGGGGAATTATACTAAAGCTTCGAAATCCCAAAGAAAGTTGAATTATCGATCTCTGGAAAGATAGTTTTAGTATATTTCTCCCTTTCCAAGCTTGTAGTCTACCAATTTCAATTTTCTTATTATGGGTATATCGTAAGGACATCTTTCTTCACATATCCCGCATTCTGTACAATCTTTGAAGGTCTTATTGAGTTTGGAATAAGCCATTTTAGCTTCGTTTTGGTTTCCAAACCAGAATGCCAATCTTTCTCTCAGTGCATAATCTGGAGCCTCGTGGGGTTGATAATCCCTTATTTGTCTATCGTACCATCCCTCGTATTCAAACACTTTCATGATTTCTATATCTTCTGGACAAGGTAAACATTTTCCACATTGTCTACAGACATAATTTCCAAGTTCTGGGGCACGATAATATAAGTTTTCTACAGATTTTTTAGGTAATGGTTTAAAGTTTTCGGCTATCTGAATATCTCTTCTTAGCATGTCTTCGGAGTTCGCTCCTACAACCATTACATCTAAATCTTGAGTCAAAGCATAGTTTAATGCATCGTAAGTAGACCTGTAGAGATAACCATCTGCAAAAGCTTTCATTCCGACAATTCCCATGTTTTTAGACCTTGCAAAAGGAATGACTTCTTGATAAGTGCTCGGGAAATTAAATATATCCAAGTAGTTAAAACCTGTCATCACAACATCCAAGTCTATTGTTTTTATAAGTTTAAGCGCATAGTCCCCCAAACCATGGAAAGATACCCCTAACGCTCTTATAATCCCATCTTTTTTAGCTTGAAATAGATAATCTAAGGCCGACTCTTTTTTCAATAAAGCATCAACATCATCCTGAGTGGTAACATGGTGAAGAAACAAAATATCTAAATAATCTGTATTCAAGTTCTTTAAGGTTCTTTCTACAAAATGTTGAGCAGTTCTCTTATCTCGAGCGTGGCATTTGCTAGCAAGAATTATTTGATCCCTTCTATCTTTCAAAGCGTATGAAATTTTCTTTTCCGATTCACCATCTCCGTATTCGGCAGCGGTCTCAATGTAATTACCACCTGAAATTAGGTAAATATCCATTAGCTTTGAAACATCATCCTTTGAAATTTCTAACATATGAAACCCACCTAATCCTAAAAGTGAAACCTCAAACCCAGTTTTACCAAGGATTTTTTTATCCATAAAGATCACCTCTATAATTTTGGATCATGCTAATTCATTTTTGACTTGTTTTAACAACGATCTTATAGGTAAATGTTGTGGACATTCTGCTTCACAATCCCCGCATTCCTCACAAATAGAGGCATCTATGCCTTGTTTGATCAAAGTTTGATATCTTTCTTTTGCCTCTATTAAGTTATCAAAAATGTAGCCTTCATTATAAATACTAAAAATTGTAGGAATAGGTATACCGTTTTTACAAGGTACACAATAATTACATCCCGTACAATCTATCTTAGATTTACTCTTGTAAATATTTCTGACTTGTTCAATTGCTTTTAATTCTTTTTCACTTAAGGAATTTTGATCTGAGTCATCTGCTGTTTTAATATTTTCTATCACCTGTTCCATTGTGGACATTCCGCTCAGAACGGTAGTTACCTCAGGATGGTTCCATACCCATCTTAACGCCCAATAAGCTGGTGACTTGGTATTATCTAAATTACTAAAGATATCGAGAGCTTCTTTAGGTAATTTGTTAGCCAATTTACCCCCTCTAATTGGCTCCATAATAATCACCGCTAGACCTTTTCTGTTTGCATACTTTAATCCTGCGATTCCTGCTTGAAAATGTGTATCAAGATAATTGTATTGAATTTGACAAAAATCCCAGTTGTAAGAATCAACGATCGTTTTAAAGGTTTTGAAGTCATCGTGAAAAGAAAATCCGGCAAACTTTATCTTGCCTTTACTTTTTGCTTCATCCAGAAAATTCAAAACTTCTAGATTATAAATTTTATTCCATCTTTCTTTATCCAAAGAGTGTAACAGATACATATCTATATATTCTGTATCAAGTTTTTTTAGTTGTTCATCTAAATATTTTTCAAAATCTTGGTATTTATTTGCCAACCAAACAGGATTTTTGGTGGCTAAGTAGACTTTTTCCCTGTAACCATTTTTTAAGGCCCTACCTACAAATAATTCACTATTTCCTTGGTGGTAAGGATACGCTGTATCAACATAATTCACTCCGTTATCAATAGCGTATCTCAGCATATTCGTTGCCTTTTCTTCATCAATTTTAGAAGGATCTTTATTCAAAACAGGCAATCTCATACACCCAAAACCCAAGGCCGAAAGTTCTACATCGTACTTACCAAATTTTCTATATTTCAAAAGAGCACCCCCAGTATATTATTATGATAAGTTGACTTTTAGATTAGTTCGATAAATAAACTTATTCTACTTTTATTATACCAAAAAAATAATAAAAACTCTTTTTATATAAAGTAGAAACAGTAAATTTTTTTATGTTATAATAAAATACTGTAGAAGTGATTGAAAAAAATTTCACACTTATCTCCTAGGAGGTTTTTAAATGCTAGCGGAAGGCATACTCGACTTTTTTTCAAGTACTGGATTTATCAATCTTTCTTGGCCTCAAGTTTTCATGATACTTCTTGGATTGATTATTATCTATTTTGCTATATCAAAACACGCAGAACCGCTTCTTTTAATTCCATTGGGCTTTGGTATGGTTATAGCTAACATTCCCCCAGAATTAACAGGTATTCTCATGCCTCCTCAGAATGGCCAACCAGGCGGATTGTTGTGGTATATAAAATTGGGATTAGATACTGGAATCTATCCACCATTGATTTTTTTGGGTATTGGAGCATTAACTGATTTTTCTTACTTGATTGCTAATCCAAAATTGATACTCCTGGGGGGAGCTGCTCAGGTAGGCATTTTTATTAGTTTTATATTGGCGAGTTTTTTAGGGTTTGACCTTCATCCTGCAGCCGCGATAGGTCTTATTGGAGGTGCTGATGGTCCAACTTCTATCTACATAGCTTCTAAATTTTCTCCGGATTTATTACCTGTTATAGCAGTTGCAGCCTATTCTTATATTTCACTTATTCCTGTGCTTCAACCTTTTGTTTCAAAGTTACTTACCTCCAAAAGAGAAAGAAAAATACGTATGAGAAGGTTAAGGGAAGTTTCTAAAAAAGAAAGAATTATTTTTCCTATAATAACAACTGTTGTAGTTTCTTTAATGGTTCCCCAGGCTCTACCTTTAGTAGGAATGCTTATGTTGGGAAACTTGTTAAAAGAATCTGGAGTAACTGGTAGATTAGCTGAAGCGGCCTCACGTTATGTTTTGGATACAGTGACAATACTTTTAATGCTATCGGTAGGAGTTTCTGCCACGGCTGATATATTTTTATCTTGGATAGCCTTAAAAATTATATTGTTAGGGGCAGTTGCATTTATAATTGCATTGGCAAGTGGAATAGGATTTGCAAAATTGATGAATTTGTTTGCAAAAGAAAAAATTAATCCATTGATTGGTGCAGCAGGTGTTTCGGCGGTACCTGATTCAGCTCGTGTAGCCCAACATATTGCTCAAGAGACTGATCCAGGTAATTTTATTTTAATGCATGCAATGGGGCCAAATGTTGCCGGAGTAATAGGTTCGGCAATAGCTGCTGGTCTATTTTTAAGTATACTATAATATAGACATTTTGATAAAAAAAGGGTTATCAAACAAATGGGAGGAATAATCAAATGCAAACTACTAAAAAACATTTTAAAGTGATAATTAATTACAATTATTGTAAAAAATGTGGTATCTGTTCTTGGATTTGTCCCGTAAATGCTATAATAGAAGAAGAATTTGGTAAACCTGTTGTTCCAGATCCAGAAAAATGTACTGGATGTTTGCAATGTGAACGAATGTGTCCAGATTTTGCGATAAGTATAAAACAAATAGAGCAATAAAATAAAAAGGACGCGCTTCTTAAAAGAGGTGAACTTGATGGGGAAAATGCTTTTTTTACAAGGTAACGAAGCTGTTGGAATGGCTGCTATAAAGGCTGGATGTCGGTTTTTTGCGGGTTATCCGATTACACCATCAACTGAAATCGCCGAATATCTGTCTAGAGAATTGCCAAAGGTTGGAGGTACTTTTATACAGATGGAGGACGAGCTTGGAAGTGCGGCTGCCATAATAGGCGCCTCTCTTGCAGGTGTAAAATCAATGACGGCAACTAGTGGTCCCGGTTTTTCCCTTATGCAAGAGGCTTTAGGATACGCCATTATGACAGAGGTACCTTGTGTGTTTGTTGATGTTATGAGAGGTGGTCCAAGCACAGGACTTCCTACCAAACCTTCACAGGGAGATATAATGCAGATAAGGTGGGGAACTCATGGAGATCACCAAATTATTGCAATATATCCTTCTACAGTGGAAGAAGTTTACACATATACTGTCACAGCTTTCAATTATGCAGAAAAATATAGAACACCGGTTATTTTGGTCTTGGATGAGACTTTGGCTCACATGAGAGAAAACGTGTATTTTGATTACGAGAAAGAGAATCCTCAAATTGTTGAAAGATTAAAGGAAGTAGATTTAGGTGAGGAAGAATTGTTTTTACCTTTTGATATAGATGAGCAATTTGCAGTAAATCCGCTAGTTGAAATGGGGAAGTCAAGATTTCATGTTTCTGGCCTTGTTCATGATGAAAGTGGTTTTCCGATAAGGGATCCAAGCACAATATCAAAAGTTATTGAACATTTAGACTCAAAAATTAGATTATCAGCAGAGGAGATTTCTATCTATAGTGAGTACATGCTTCAAGATGCCGATATAGTAGTAGTTGCATATGGTAGTGTAGCCCGAAGTGCTTTGAAGGCAGTTAAACAAGCGAGATCAGACAAAATTCCTGTAGGCTTTTTTAAGCCTATCACTGTTTGGCCCATGCCAACCTCACGACTTAAACTAATATTTAAAAATGCTCAAAGTATAATCGTTCCAGAGATGAATACAGGGCAGTATGCTAAAGAGATGTCTCGGTTGAATAAATTGAACAGACATGTAGAATCTTTAACAAAAACTAATGGTGAGTTGATTACACCAGATGAAATATTAGACGTAATTATGAAAATGTGGGTGCAGATTACGGAGATGTGAATAGAATGAATATAAAATTGCTTGAAAAGTATCAATCAAAAATTAATTCAGCTTATGTAAACCCAGGTATTACACTTTTACTTGAAAACTTCACAAAAGAAGTTCTTTTTGATTTTGAAGTTACAGTTAAAATTCATTCAGATCCACTTCAAGTACCTGATAATCTGTATAAATTAATAAAGATATTTAATTCATTCTCTATTTTCACGATAAAAAATATAGAAGAGACTAATTTACTAGAAGAACAAAAAGTTGAATTGAAAAGTTTTCAAATGGAGAATATCATTGAAATTAATTACGAAACACTCAAAAAAGAGGAAAGTATGGCTTTGTATGAGACAATTAAAAATGCCTCTTCGTTAGTAGGATCAATGCTTACCGATATTCTACTCAACTCTTCAAAAATAGCCAATGTATTCAGGGCTTCAAGAATTATATTAGAAAAAGGGTATAAACCTGGAACTTCTATCGATGAAATGATATATATAACTATGACAGCGATAACAGGTGGCTTTGCAGGAGGATTTAACAGGGCTATCTTATTTGTTGAAGACAGTGGTGATTTCAAGGTTCATAGAGTTATAGGACCTGAAAATGAAATGGAAGCCCACAAAACTTATGAAAAGTTTGAAACACTTGAAACAAACATTGATTCATATTTGTCTCAATATGAGTTTGGAATGAGTTATTTTTCAAATTTAGAAAAAAGGATAAAAGGTATTATTATTAAAAAAGAATTGTTAATAGATAATGATCTTTTTAAATACGCAGTTGAATCGCATAGCACTATTAAATTACCTGTAAGTCGATTGGAGGAAAAGATAGTAAATTTACTTGATTTAAGAGGAGAAATAGCTATTTCACCAATAGAAATAGAGGATGAAAAACTTGCGTTTTATCTTTGCGATAATAGATACAACGGAAAACCAATTACAGATGATCAAATCGAGATTCTAGATTATTATGCCAAAGAAAGTGGTGTGATGTGGCAAAACAAAATTTATCAGAGTTTATTAAAAAAAGATGCTCAGATAGATTCTCTTACAGAGATTGGAAACAGAAGAAGTTACGAAAATTATATTTCTTCTATAAAATATCTAAAAAATCAGAAAATAGCCTTAGTTGTTCTTGATTTAGACAACTTCAAAAAGGTAAACGATACATATGGCCACGAAGAAGGAGACTCACTCTTAAAAAAATTTGCGCAACTATGTGTCGATAATTTGAGAAAAAAAGATAATATATTCAGATATGGAGGCGATGAATTCGTAATAATTTTAGGAGGAGTTAAAAAAGAAGAGGTTTATTCTATTTTGGAAAGAATAAACAGCAAGCTAAAACAAGAAACAAACGTTACTTTTTCAGCTGGAGTCGCCTACGGTGAAAGCCATGAAATAGATTCACTTTTCAATATAGCAGATGAAAATTTATACATTGCAAAAGGGCAAGGGAAAAATAATATTATCATCACTTGAAATTTTATGCTGTTGCCACGTATTTTAAAATGAAAATCTTATTTTTAAAAAACTTTTTTAACCTAAGGCTACATCGAGAACCAACATAAGCAAAAATCCAAAGATCAGTGAAAAAGTAGCGGTTCTTTCATACCCGTGAGAGTGGGTTTCTGGGATTATTTCGTCGCTAATAACATATAACATAGCCCCTCCCGCAAATGAAAGGAAAAATGGCAGAGCCGGAGCCATTAATACCACTAGAGATGCCCCGAGTAGGCCTCCTATAGGCTCAACTAATCCCGTCAAAAAACTCCAAAAGAAACTTTGTTTTCTTGAATAATTAGCTTTAATAAAGGAGAAAGCTGTTGCTGCACCTTCTGGAATATTTTGCAATCCTATAGCTACTGCTACAGTGATACCATTAGCGATCATGCCACCACCGAAACTCACTCCTACAGCCATCCCTTCTGGAAAGTTATGGAGGGCTATTGCGATAACAAATAGCCATATCTTCTTTAAACGTGCTAGCTCAGGTCCTTCATGTCCTTTTAAGAAATGTTCGTGGGGGGAAAAAGTATCCATTAATTCAATAGCAAGTGCGCCGAGAAAAATCCCTAAAATAGTTATTAAAATTCCACCTGTGTCTAAAGATGGAATTATAAGTGAAAAAACAGTTGCTGCAAGCATAACACCAGCAGCAAATCCTAAAAACATATCTAAATTTTTTTCGGTTAACTCTTTTTTGAGAAACAATACTGGGATTGCGCCTAATGTAGTTGCCAAACCTGCAATTAGGCTGGCGAATGTTCCGAATGCCCATATTTGAGTGGCAGTTAATCCGTCCATCTAAGTCCTCCTCGTGAGTATTATTTTTTAAATTGGAGCAAAACAGAACTTCATAAATTTTTTAATACTTTCAAATATACTCTTTTCATACAACTACTGAGAATAATTATAATATCTCTGCTTTGTGTAAATATTACAATCAATATAACTTTAAGTTAGAATTACGATTAGAACTTTTTTGTTTAATCTGATCTAATTTAATGATCTTTCGAGGTGAGTTGATTGGCGAATTGGGCCGATCTGTAAGAGATATTGACTAAATTATTAAATCTTTAAAAAGCACTTGATTTATGTTATAATAAAAAGAGTAATCGGCATATTAAAGAACATTTATTAGGAGGAATTACATGGCTAACGATCAAAAACAAAAAAGGGGTAATAGCTTTAATTTCATAATCATAACATTAATTTTCTTCGCTGGGTTAGCTATCTTTCAATTTTTTATGTACAGAAATTTACAGCCTCAGTTTCAAGTAATAACAAGAGATATTACCTTCACCATATACGACGATTTGTCGGTGGATTTCGCAACCAAAGTGGAAATTCTAACAGAAAACGAGAGAGATTACAACACCTTGGTAGAAGGTTTTAACACTCCAGATGAAGAAAAACTTTCTCTTTTTCAACAATCTTTGGATAATTTAAAAGAACAAATTCCAAGAGATTTTGTGGTTTTATCTTATGAGTCAACTGTAAATTCTAATTCTCCTTTGATCTATGTAGATGAAACTGTAAAATTGGAAGGGTTGGTATACAGAAATAATAAAGGAAATATTGAATTTTCTCTTCCTGGGCAATTTTTAAGTGACCAAAATGAGCAAGTAACAGTGAATATTCATTATCCTTATGGGTGGGAAGTCTTAAGTGTAAATCCTACTCCCACTTATATAGAGCAGAACGTAATAGGCTACTCATATACTGGAGCATTTGGTTATCCTACGATAGAATTCAAATCTGAATAAGCTATAGTAATAATGGGGGAGTTGTAATGGTTATTTTGTATTTATTAGTTGTACTATCTCTTACAATATCAATTGTAAATATCTTTCTTATGATCCGCTTAGGGCGTTTTTTACAAGAAAATAGCGAGACTGGTGAAAAATATGAAAATTTTGAGGAAGAAAAAAACCTCTATCTAGCAAGATTCCAGAAGATAACGTCTACAAGGTTGAGAGCCTTGGATAATAAAATTGAATTGGTAGATCAACTCATGAAAGATTTAGATGATGCTTATGCTAAAACTTTTTCATTGTTGACAGATTTAGAAAGAAAATTAGATTCGTATAAGAGGCAGGAGTTAGAAAATAAGGTCCAACCTTCAAAAAGCTTAGAAGATCAAAAGAATGATGAAGATCAAAAAGACATAGTTGACAAAGACGATAAGGTAAGGGTTTACGAGCTTTCACGAAAGCTGAATATGTCAAGCAAAGAGTTGGTTGATTTTATTAATACAAATACTGCTTTAGATGTTTCTAACCATTTGGTAAAGTTGTCACCGGAAGAAGAAAAGATGATAATTGAAAAAGTCAAAGGAGTCCCGACGGTATCTTCAAAGAACGAGAATAACCCTTCAAATGTTGATAAAGATAAAAATATAAATAAAGATAATAATAATTCTAAATACGACAAAACCAACAGAATTCTTGAACTATCTGAAAACGGCTACAGTCCTCAAGAAATAGCAAAGGAATTGAAAATCGGCGTAGGTGAAATAATGCTAGTTTTAAGTTTATTTAATAATCAGGAGAAATAAAGATGAATCTTTCTTTCTTAAAAGAGTCAGGCAAAATTTGAACTTTTCCTAGCGCTGATAGAATTTCAGCGGTTTTTCTTACAGTAAATTCACTGGTTTCAAACAAAAGATATTTAGATTTTAAAAGATGAGAATAATTGGATATCTTTTTAAAAAAACTTTGACCATCGTATCCCCCGTCAAGGGAAATTCTAGGCTCGTAACTTAAAAAACGATTTTTTTCTACGAAAGAAGTTTCAACGTATGGGGGATTCGAAATTATCAACTGTACTTCGTCAATCTCTTCCAAAAATGGATCTAAGCAATCACCAATTTTAAACCCAATATTGACACCTAATTTCTCAGCGTTGTATTGAGCTACTTTTATTGCATCTTCTGAAATATCAGAAGCCCGAACTTTAATTTTTGGTAATTGTTTTTTTATCGAGATTGCTATCACGCCAGAACCTGTCCCTATATCAATTACATTTTTTATATCTTTGTTTTTTATAAGATTTATTGCTAATATTACTAAATCTTCAGTTTCTATCCTAGGTATTAGTACGTTTTCATTTACAAAAAACTCATTTCCTAAAAAAGAAACTTTTTTGGTAATGTATTCTATAGGATAACCTTCTTTAAGGTGTTTAACCAAAAAATAAAAAGTTTGTTCAGAAATTTCTACTTCCCAGTCTTTTAAATAAAACGATATATCTTTATCTTCTATTTTTGATAATATTTTTAATATACGAAAGGGGGAGATTTTAAACTCCCCCTGAATTTTACCTACTAAATCGGTTATCTTCATTATCTTACCTCAAATACCCAATAGATTTCTAACTTCTTCACTCGCCATCTGCGGATCCCAAGGGGGGTCAAATGTAAGTTCAATATCTACATCGTTGATTTGTTCTATTTCTTTTACCTTCTCTTTAGCATTTTCTATTATCAAACCAGCCAAAGGACACATCGGCGTGGTTAAAGTCATCAAAATGTGAACGTTATTGTTCTCATCTATATCAACTTTGTATATTAAACCTAGAGAAACAATATCGAAACCAATTTCCATATCATAAACCTCTTTCAGAGCATTTATGATTTTATCTTTTTCTATATCAGGCATATGTGTCAACCTCCTCTTCAAAACATGTCGGAATTGAGAATTATTGAAGATTCTTCTTGAAATTTTTGGAACTCGTTCGGTAAAACTTTATCAAAGTACTCTTGAGCTTTTTTGTCTTTTAAGTTAAAAATTATTTGGTCTTTCGCTTCATCAAAAGTCAATTTTTTTTCTGGATATTTTCGTTCTATTTTTAAAAGGGCATAGGTACCGTTTTTAGCATCATACAAAAGAGGAGTTGTAATGAATCCTGGAGGATTGGCTTTTACAGTTTGCACTAATGAATTTGAATCATCTTTAAGGTCTATTCTCATAGTAGTGGCTGAATCGGTTTGTTCAAATACTTCATCATATGTATAATAACCTTCAATAATACGATTGTACGTGTAAGAAGCATCTTCTGTGCTATTGAATATAATCAGCTTTATATCAGCTGCGGGATCGGATTTATAAATAGCTTGGTTACTTTGATATTCCACTGTCATTTCTTCTTCGGTTATTTCTGTTTCTTGAATAATTTTAGTATAAAGTGCAGAAATTGAATTGTTATATAGTGTTGAATAAAATGCATCCTCTATATAATTTGTTTTTGAAGTGTAACCGATTGCTAAAAGGTAATTGTCAATTTCTTCATCAGGTATGCCAACATCTTTAAAGGTTTTAGAGAAGTTTTCTTCAATTGTGCTCCAGATTTCTTCTCGTTGTAAGTCTATGTTTTTTTGCTCAACAAACTGTATAAAAAGAACTTGATTGACGATCTTTAGAGCTTGATCCAGTAAATAAGTGTTCATGAGTTCGACACCTGTAGCTGTTCTGGTTAAAACAGAATAAAACTCAGGGTAAGAATTATAGAGATCTGACAAAAGATATACTGTTTGAGATCTTGATATTAAAAGTTCTTCATTGAGAGTTTCATCGTTAACTTTTGCAAAGGTTGTTTGTTCCAAGGGTTGATAAATAATTTCAGGATAAAGAACGGTGGAAATAAGAAAAACAAAAAATAACAATAAAAGATTTTTTTCCCTCAATGTCTCTGCCTCCTCATAAAATTCCTTCTTCGATGAATCGCTTAATAGGATTAAATGTTTTTCTATGCTCTGATATTATACCATACTTTTTTATGCTTTCAATGTGTTTCCTGGTAGGATAGCCTTTATGGGTTATAAAGCCATAATTAGGATATAGTTCATGTAGTTGATTCATATATATATCTCTTTCGTATTTTGCTACAATAGATGCGGCTCCTATCAGAGGGGATGTTTGATCTCCTTTGACAATACAATCGTAGTTATAATCAAGTTTGAAGAACTTTCCATCAATAATTACATAATAATCGTTGGCGTTTTCCTCTACGATTTTTTCTAATAACTTAATCATTGCTAGCTCAGTTGCCTTGAATATATTTATTTCATCTATCAATTGTGAAGTTGAAAAATTGCTATAATATTTAAAATTTCTCGTTATTTGAAAGTATCTTCTTTCCCTTTGTTTTGGAGATAGTGATTTTGAATCTTTTCCAATTTTTGCTAATAACTCACCCTCTTTTTTTGATTCTATAACGACAGCACCAACAAAAACAGGCCCAGCTAATGGGCCTCTTCCAGCTTCATCTATTCCAATTATTTTTTTGTACTTATTTAAAAGAGTTATTTCAATATTTTCTTTCATCTTAACCACCTTTGAAAATAACTATTTACTCTTTTTCGTAAGGGACTCCGTCAGCTGCAGGTGCTCTTGTTCTTCCAACAAATCCTCCAACGACAATTATAGTCAAAACGAAAGGCAATAAATTTAGTAAAGCTTTGATTTCTGAAGGGAGAACCATCAAAGTTTGAAGTTGAATGTTCATAGCTTCTGCAGCGCCGAAAAGCAAAGCTGCCCACATGGTCCCAATAGGATTCCAATTGCCTAATATCATAGCTGCCAAGGCAATGAATCCTTTGCCCGCAGGCATCTGTTCTTGAAACTGTCCTATATCACCTAGGGCTAGATACATTCCTCCTAATGCAGCAAGAACTCCACTCATTAAAACTCCAAAGTATCTTATCGCTTTTACGTTTACACCTAGCGTATCAGCAGCCCTGGGATTTTCCCCTACGGATCGCATTCTTAAGCCTAAAGGAGTTTTGTAAAGTAAAAACCAAGATCCAATGATTACTACTATTGCAATGTAGAAGAAAGAACTGATCTCTCCAAAAATTTCTCCAATGAAAGGAATGTTTTGAATTGCCTCAATTTTTACCGTTGGGATTTTAGCAACAAAGTCTGTTTGACCTTCTTGTCCAAAAACAGGTTTCATCAAAAAGCCAGTGAATCCTTGAGCGATTAGAATCAAAGCTGTGGCAGAAACGATTTGATTTGCCGACCATTCTATAGAAACATAGGCATGTAAAAATGCCAAAAGTAAACCTCCGGCCATACCTAAAAGAAGTCCAATCCAAGGGTTTCCAGTAAGAAAAGTAACAGCCACACCGATGAAAGCACCTAATTTCATTATACCTTCCAAAGCGATATTTGTTACTCCAGTTATTTCACTGTACACTCCTCCAATTCCTGCAAAAATTAAAGGTAAGGCGGAAAGAATTGTTAATTTATAAAATAAAGGTGAAGCAAAAGCGGTAAATATAGCTTCAAACCAATTCATTCATCTTCACCACCTTGAAGTGTATTAGGGGATTTTTTCTTTCCGAGCTGAGAAGCCTTTATGATCCAAGTTCGTATTATTCTATCCGCTGCGACAAAGTATATTATTATTCCTTGTATAACAACAATAATATCATCTGGTACACCTATAGTTTGCATAGCATTTGAACCAGATCTTAGTGAGGAGATAAGAAAAGCTGCAAAAATAATACCTATAGGATTGTTTTGACCGATCAATGCAATAGTTATTCCATCAAAACCTCTATCGCTTGTAAATGCACCAAAAATTCTATGATGAACGGACATAACTTCTAAAGCACCAGCTAAACCAGCTAACGCTCCTGAAATAGCCATTGTAAGTACAATATTTTTACTTATTGATATTCCTCCATACTCTGCTGCATATGGATTGAATCCCACAGCTTTAACTTCATATCCAGTTGTTGTTCTTTCTAATATTATATAAATAACAATTGCCGCAACGATGGCTATTAAAATACTAGAAGGAATGGTAGATGCTTGGACTGTTAACAGTGGAGGAAGTTGAGCACTTTCTGCAATTTCAGGGGATTTTGGAACGCCTGCACCTACAGCAAATGGTCCGGCTACCAGATAATTGGTAATATGATAAGCTATCCAGTTCAACATAATGGTAGTTATAACTTCGTGGGCACCTGTTTGAGCTTTAAGCCACCCTGCTATAGAGGCCCAAAAGGCTCCTCCAGCCATCCCTGCCAGAATAGTCAAAGGTATTGCTATAGCAGAAGGGACATTACCTAAGCTCAGTCCTACCGCTACCGCCATTATCCCACCCATAGCCATTTGACCTTCCGCACCTATATTGAAAACTCCTGCTCTGAATCCAAATCCTACAGCCAAACCAGTTAGTAACAAACTTGTCATTTTTGTTATATTGTCCGCCCAGGAAAGCCTGCTACCAACTGCGCCTTTAATCATAGCTCCATAGGCTTTTAAGGGGTTTTGGCCTATGGCTAAAATTATAATTGCTGCAATTAAAAGTGAAACTACAACCGCTAAAAAAGGAACTAGAAAAGACATCCATCTTGATTTCATAAGTTTTGAGGAAGAAGTCACTTTATTAGCGCCTCCTATTTATAGACTTTTAATTTCTCCAGCCTCTTCCATTAATTTTACTTCATCTAAACTCTTTCCTGCCATCATTAAACCGATCTCTTCGATTGTTAATTGACCATTTTCAAATTCACCCATGGATTTTCCTTCATACATAACCATTATTCTATCAGATAGAGACAAGATTTCGTCGAGTTCCATAGATATAAGTAAAATAGCAACTCCTTCTTGCCTCAAGTGTATCAATTCTTTGTGAACATATTCTATTGCTCCCACGTCTAATCCTCTTGTTGGTTGAGAAACAACTATAAATGTTGGTGAAGTGCCAATTTCTCGCGCTATGATAACTTTTTGTTGGTTTCCACCAGACAAATTTCCTGTATATATATCAATCTCAGGTGGTCTAACGTCAAATTTTTCAATGAGATCTTTGGAGAAATCCCTTATACCATCAAATTTTAGGAATCCTCTTTCTGAAAATTGTGGTTTGTCATGAGAACCTAAAATTAGATTAAAATAATTTGGGAATTCATGAACCATACCTCTTTTTTGTCTATCTTCAGGTATGTGAGCTATGCCTAGCTCTCTTAATTCTTTCACAGATAAATTACTGACCTCTTTCCCTTGAAAATAGTACTTGCCTCTTTCTATTTTTCTGAGCCCAGTTAAGGCCTCGGCGAGTTCAGACTGTCCATTTCCTGCTACTCCTGCGATCCCTAGAATCTGGTTTTTTCTAACTTCAAAGGTAATACCTCTTACGGCATCTAACTTTCTATTGTCTTTTACCCATAAATTTTCAACTTTCACAAGTACTTCTCCTGGTTCTATACCTGGTCGATCTATACTTAGAACAACTTCTCTTCCAACCATCATATTAGCCAATTCTTTTTCGTTTGTCTCTGAAGTTTTAACGTTACCCGTAACCTTCCCAAGTCTCATAACGGTAATATTATCGCTTATCTCCAGCACTTCTTTCAATTTATGGCTAATGAAAATAATAGTCTTACCATCTTTTTTGAGACTTCTCAATATTTCAAAGAGCTCTTGAGTTTCTTGGGGGGTTAAAACTGCTGTTGGTTCGTCGAGAATTAAAATGTCCGCTCCACGATAAAGTGTTTTAATTATTTCGACTCTCTGTTGCATTCCTACAGGAATATCTTCGATCTTTGCTTCTACATCTACTTTGAGTCCATACTTTCCTGACAATTCCTCAACATCTTTTTTGGCTTTTTTAAAATTAAAAATAACTCCCCTTGTGGGTTCGTTTCCTAAAACAACGTTTTCCGCAACTGATAAATTTTCAACCAGCATAAAATGTTGATGAACCATGCCTATACCATTGTCTATAGCATCAGAAGGGCCTTTGATATCAACTTTTTTTCCTTTTATGTAAATCTCGCCGCTTGTGGGTTGGTACAAACCATAGAGTTGATTCATCAAAGTGGTTTTTCCAGCGCCATTCTCACCGATTAGTGCATGAATCTCTCCTTTTTTTACTTTAAAGGTAACTTTATCATTTGCAACAACCCTGGGAAATATTTTAGTTATTTCATTCATGTATACTGCATAGTCATTTAACTCTTCATGGATATTTTCTGTTTGAGGCATCTGCAACCTCCTTTCAACTTCAGGAATAAAAGTTTTAACAAACTTTGATAAATAATCTACAAAATAGGCGGGATTTTATCCCGCCTCATATTTGCAATAAATGAGTAAATTAGAATGGAAAAACTATATTACTTGCATTAAAGGAACCTAATTCAGCTTCGCTTTGAGGGATATTGATTTTTCCTTCCTTGGCAAGTGATTGTAAATATGCCAATTCTGCTATTACTTCGTTTGGTATAAGTCCCTTGGTATATTTCATTGGAGATATTCCAACACCGTCATCGACTATACCTAAGTTGTTATGTCCAGATTGAAAATATCTTGCTGACAAAGCTGAGTTGATACCATCAAAAGTTGCTACATCGATCTTTTTTGTGATACTAAGTAAAACATAACCAGGTGCCATATAATCTTGATCAACATCGACTCCTATTGCGAAGTAACCCTCACCTTTTTCATAATATTTATCTATAACCTGTTGTAGAGGCGCATTTGCTGGTAAACCGTAGAAAGACATTCCTTTTTCTTTTGCAGCGTCGATGACACCATTACCTGTTGCACCAGCGGCTGCGAAGACGATATCTGCGCCGTTGTCGTATTGAGAAAGGGTTAACTGTTTGCCCTTTGCCGGGTCTTCAAAACTGGCAGCGTACCCGATTAAAACTTGGACATTGGAACCATGGATTTGATTGTAGGCTTCAACTCCTGCTCTGTAACCTATTTCATATCTTTTGACCGGGGGTATTTCTATTCCACCAACGAAACCTATCTTACCTGTTTTGGTCATGGCAGCCGCTACGTATCCACCTAAGAAGCCTGCCTCATGTTCTTTGAAGGTGTAAAGGGCTAAATTGTTTGGGACCGTTTGACCTGGAGATGGTTCTATATCTATTCCTATGAAAAATGTATCGGGATATTGAGCGGAGATATTGAATAAGGCATCTGCCATCATAAATCCAACTCCAATTACTACATCTCCTCTTTGAGCTGCGTTGGTTAGATTTGGAATATAATCAGTTTGTTCCTTGGAAATGATTATTTCTCCCTCAACATTTGGAAGTTGATCCATAGCCATTTGAACTCCAGCCCATGTTCCGTCGTTGAAAGACTTGTCTCCCAAACCACCCACATCAGTTACCATAATAACTTTTAAAGCGAAAGAACTTACAAACATTAAACTGATTAAACTAAGAACTAGCAACTTTTTCATGTTTTCCTACCTCCTTTGGGTAAATTTACTTGTTTTTTTGAAAGTAAAAGTTTCTAACAAACAACAGAGAAGTTAAAAGTAATAAAATTATTCCAAATATATAGTTTATAGTGTAGTCAACAGTGTGAATACTAGGATAGCCAGTTTGGCTGAAAACCTGAAGGGGAGTTACTTGTATGAAGCTAAGAATGCTTATTATATACATAGATATTAAAGAAACAAATTTTGTGATTTTCTCTTCAAAAATGACAAGAATCGTTAAACTTAAAAAAAACAAAAGAAAGATTTTTGTACCATAAACAGTGTTATAGGCTCTTAAATTTATTTTGTCGACCTTTTCTACATCAAAAAAGGTTTTTATACTGGGTAACAAGGGATCGATTAGATCAGTAGATTGAAGGAGTTGGTTTGAAGTTTCTATGAATTTAGATTCGAATTCTGCATCAGAAAATTTTAACACATCGTTGGCTTGGACTTTTAATGCGTCTAACTCATTATAGATATTTCTTTCTGCAATTTCTGATGAATTAACAAAGTCAATAACCTCTTTTGAAAAATCAAGTGGTATACTTCGGTAATTTTGTACTTTATCAATTTTCAAGCCGTCTCTATTTGTTTGAACCGATGATCCTTGTAGGTTTGACAAAACTTGTGAGTTCAAAAGATCAGCTAAAAAAGATGAAAAAGTTGATCTATAAAAAGTGTTGACTTTTGAGTATTCGCTTCCTAAGTATGAATTCAAACTGGATATAGTTTTATGCAATGGAGCATGTGGGTAAACAACAACATCGTTCAATAATTGAGTTTCAAAAGTGGAATTATCAAACTGAGTATTATTTTGCATCAAAAGATCGTAAGAATAATATGAGGGTACGAATAAAGTAAGCAACACCAAGAAAAAAATGGAAAAGTTTATAATTTTTTCTGTAAAATTGGTCTTTTTTCCGAAACTTTTAAAGAGCAAAACGGCTAAAAACAAAAACACAAAAGTAACTATATAACTTCCATATAGAAAGGAAGATATTGTATCTTTTATAGGATTGTAGAAGGTCAGAAGATAGACAAATTCAACTCCAAAAATACTTAAAGCTGTCACCCAAAGATACTTTCTTAAAAATAAGAAAGTTATAAGAATCAAAACAGCATAGATGATAATTCTTATAAAAGAAATATTAGTCCCAGTCTTGCCTTCCTCAATAAATATTTGAGTGACTTGTTGTACTTGGCGGTTGGTTTCATCTATTAGCGAATTGACATAATTGTAAGAGAGCTGATCTATCGCGATTTGGAGTGGCCTTCCAGTTATACCAGATTGTACAAGCTGCTGAATTCCTTGTTCTAAACTTTCTCTATTTTCTAATATTATCTCATTAAATTCAGGATTAGCTTCCCCTTCATATATGTAAAATCTTTTATCTAAAATCTCAGCCTTAGATTCGAATCTTTCAATATTAGTGAAAGGAGCGGTATCAACAATTCCCAAAGAATATATAATAACGTTGCCAAAATAAGTTAAAGCATCATTTTCTAAAGATCTTGTATAATCTTGAACGGTTGCAAAGTAGGCTGGCATAGATCTAATCATCTCTTGTGTAATTTGTTCGCCAGAAAGATCGGATTGAACATACACTAAGAATCCCGCAAAAGCCAATTTTTCTTCAATTGTAGTTAATTGAGACTCTACATTGTCATAAATCTGAGAAAGATAAGTTTGAATATTTGTAGGTCTATCAACGTATTCAGCACTTCCTATCATTTGAGTTCTATAAAATCTATACAATCCTAAATTGTTAAGTTCTTGGAAAAAAGAATTGAATTCTTCGTTGGAAAGATTACCATCACTGTTGTAGGTTTGAATAAGCGATGTATAAACATCTCTAACTGCTTCAACATCGAGGGTGAAAGCTGTTAAAGAAAAAATGACTGTAATTAATAAAATGGCTAATTTCTTCATCTCTATCCTCCAAATTATGTAATTATTTAGAACAACAAATAAATGATTGATTTTATTATATCATTTTTTTTGTAGTTGTTCAACCTTGGATTATCTTAATTATACTTGATTATTAGTAATTATATCCTTTTAAAAACGATTAAAGATGATTAAGAGCTTTTTCATTAAAAAATTAAGGTAATTAAATGTTGATTGAGAAAATCTGATGTGGTAAAATAATCCTATAAAATACTTATAAGAGGAGAGATTGATATTTCAAAAAAATTTCATTTCTTAATGGTTCTATCTATTTTTTTGGCAGCGTCTTTATTTTCAGAATCAATTTTTTTAGAAGTCAACAATTTCAACATTGGGGAAAGAGCATTTCATATAGATTTGGGCAAAAATTACGCGATAATTGCCGATTACCAAGGTACAGCTCATTTTATAGATATCTTTACTTTAGAAAAAATTGAGTTTACACAAGCTATCTTACCTATGGGTGGAGCATTCGATGGAGAATTTTTTTATGTTATTGATAATTACAATAAAGAATTACTAAAAATCAAAAACAACAAGGTGATGCAAAAATTAATCTTAGATTCTAAACCTGTAAATATAAAACTTATAAACAACGAATTGTACATATTAGGCACAAATCCTTTTAAATTATACATTGTCGATTACAACCTGTTTATAAAAAAATCAATGGTCCTTCCTGTGCATAGCCCGTTAATTAGAAATATAGGCAACCAAGTTTTTATACCTTTATTTGATAATTTTCAAAACAACGTGTTTTTAACCGATTTGCTTTTTTTGATTCCTAATAATGATACTTATATTGTAAATTATAACCATATAGAACATCCTATAGATATTGTAGGATCAAATGGAATCATTTATATGGTTTCGTATTACAATGGCAATTTGTATAGGAATGATTTCAGAAAACAGCCTAAAATAGCTCAATTTGGAAGGTACACTACAAACATTGAGATATACAAAAATAATATTGTGGGCAATTCTCTCATGGGTGGTGTTTATTACTACGATCTCTCCTCTGGTGAAACCAACGTTATTTTAGATGATGTACCAATTAGTGATATTTCTGTTTCTCCCAATGGACAATACTTATTCGCTATCTCACATATAGAAAATAAGCTTTTTGTAATTGAGGGTACGAACGTCTATCAAACAATTGATACCTACAATTATCCAATCGACGTTGAGTCTCCTACTGATAATGTAGTTTTGGTACTTTGTACCGATTCTTCGAAGTTGCAGGTTATAAGATACTTTGAATGAGTGTTTTAATATCAAACACCGTTTTTTGTAATTTATCTTTGTATATATCAGAAATTTCTTTGAAATCATAATTTGAAGAAACGGTGTCGTAATAGATAAAGGGTATTTCAGGAGTGCTTTTATAAAAAAAGTTGTAATCTTCCTTTATGTTTTTTAGGACTCTTCTATTCTTAACATTGTTGAAAGTTAATGTTTGCCCAGCAAAAAAGATTCCAGTTAGAGCACTGTGTAAACGATCAGATATAATTATTTTAGATTGAGAAATTTCTTTGGTTATTTTATTTGGGTCTTTAAAAGGGAATTCAGCGGATACCTTGGTTTCTTTTCTAATGTTTTCAACTAATTCATAATTTTTTAATGTGTCTTGGGTTGCATTTATTACTAAAGTGGAAAGTGTATAATGTTCAAAAGTTGATAAGAATTCTGTTAAAAGCTGTAAATCATGTTCTTCTTTCAAACAAACTGATATTTTGTCTGTTTTTTTATAAGTATAATTTAAAAAAGGATATGGTCCTACATCTACACCTAGAGAGATATTTTTATTGTATTTTTTTGCAAAGACATAAGATGTTTCATCTCTCAAATTAGCGTAAAGTTTTGGGTAAGAAAGGATTTTCTTTAATTTTTGGAGGCTTCGTTTTTGGTTAAAAGATCCAAAACCTTGGGATAACAGTAAGATTGTTTTATTAAATTTTTCCCCCAGGTGGGCTATATAGTAATAGTACATAAAACTTCTGTAAGATGTTTCGGATTGAAAAAGGTTTCCTCCTCCAAAAATTATAACATCACTCTCTTTTATAGTTTTACGTATTTCGTAGAAATTGAATCTTGGAACAGTGATTATTTGAAATCTATATTCTTCATCGAATTCCAACTCGTTTTCAAGAGGTAAGAATATAATTCCATCGAATTTTATTTCATTTAATATTTGTAAGAAACTTTTTAACAATAGATCATCTCCATAGTTGCCGTACCCATAAAACCCAATTAAAAAAATTTTTTTCATCTTTTTTCCTCCAAATTAATTATTTAAAAATCATTATTTAGGAAAATGTTGTTTTTGAAAAGAAAAATAAAATAGATAAAATAAAGGTGGGTGAAAATTATTGTTTGATAATATCAATTTTCAGATTATTCCAAATACTATGGATGCATTATCTTTAAGGCAAAATGTGATTTCTCAAAATATAGCAAATTATGAAACACCTGGGTACAAAAGAAAGTACGTTGATTTTGAAAACGAGTTACAAAAAGCGTTGAGTGAAGATTCAGCTTTGACTCTTAAAGTGAATAGAGACCAACACATAAATAATACCTTATCTTTAGGAAAAATTCAACCAAATATTCAAATAGATAATTCCAAATCGCTTAGAGATGACGGAAACAATGTCGACCCCGATATGGAATTGGTAAGAATGACTCAAAATACCTTAAAATACAACACTTTATCCAGATTGACGACCTATGCAATCCAAAGATATGAAACAGCTATTAGAGGTGGTAAATGATGGATGGGTTATTTAAGGTT
Organism: Petrotoga mobilis SJ95; assembly: GCF_000018605.1. Taxonomy (NCBI): domain Bacteria; kingdom Thermotogati; phylum Thermotogota; class Thermotogae; order Petrotogales; family Petrotogaceae; genus Petrotoga; species Petrotoga mobilis. Next base: position 1,843,629 of record NC_010003.1, read on the forward strand.
TTGGATATTGCTGCAAGCGGTATGACAGCAGAAAGATTTAGGTTAGACGTTATTTCTCAGAATTTGGCTAATTCAGATACAACTAGGACAGAAGAAGGTGGACCTTACAGAAGAAAAGCAGTAATCTTTCAAGAAGCACTCAGTGAAAGTACAAATGGAGATAGGAATTTTGGCGGAGTGAAGGTCTCTTCTATAGTAGAGGATCCCTCACCTTTTAGATTAGTATATGACCCTAACCACCCCGATGCAGACGCTGAAGGATACGTTAGTTATCCTAATGTCAATGTATTACGAGAAATGGTCGATATGATGTCTGCCCAAAGAGCTTATGAGATGAATGCAGCGGTTGTAAATTCAGCCAAAAGCATGTACAATTCTGCCCTTGGAATAGGCAGATAAGTAAGGAGGTGAGCATTGATGACAGAAGGTATAAATGGAATAAATGGGATTGACCCCAATAAATTAGCTCCAGAAAAAACTAAACAAGAAGATAAAAATTTAGACTTTTCTAAATTATTAAAAGATGCAATTGAGGAAGTAAATTCAATCCAAAAGAATGCTGATAAAGTTGCAGCAGATTATGCCGCAGGCAATATAACGGATATACATCAAGTTATGATTGCTGCAGAAAAGGCTTCTCTTTCGTTACAATTAACAACAGAAGTTACAAATAGAATCGTTGAAGCATATAAAGAAATAATGAGAATGCAGATTTAATTATGTTTTTTCTCCCTTATAAATATTATCAATTTGATCTTTAAATGGTTGGGTATTTTTACCCAATCTTTTTGTTTTATTATATTTTATTAAAATTTAAAAAAAGTTGATAAAAGTTTGTTATAATTTATGCATATAGTGAAAGGAGGTGATTTTTATGGAAGAAATAATCAAAAGTGCAGAAAAGTACATTGAGGAAAATCCTGAAGTAGATTTAGAAAAGTTGGAAGAATTCTTAAGAGGAATCTACGATGAAAAAGACGTTGATGAGTACTTTGCTCAGATCGGTGAAATTTTATCAGCGATGGAAAATTATTATGAAGATCCTTTAGATCTATTCATTAATGATGATGAAAAAGATAATAAATAAGGGGGAGGGCAAAGTTGACAAAAGAAGAAAGAAGTTGGATTTTGTACGATTGGGCGAATTCCGCGTATTCAGTTGCTATAACCACCGCACTGTTACCAATATTCTTTAAGGATTATGCCGCTGCTCACATGCCAGATTATTTATCGACTGCTTATTGGGGTTATTCATCTACTATAGCAACTTTGATAGTGGCAATTTTGGCACCAATTTTAGGGACATTAGCTGATTATAAGGATTATAAAAAAAGGTTCTTGCTTTTCTTTCTTTTGATGGGTGTTGTGTTTACAGCTTCTTTGTCATTGATTCAAGAAGGACAATGGTTTTTTGCCTTAGTGTTATATGTTTTATCAAGCATAGGATTCTCTGGAGCCAATGTTTTCTACGATTCCTTTTTAACGGATGTAACTTCAAAAGAACGTATGAATTAGGTATCATCTAGCGGTTTTGGATGGGGTTATATAGGTAGTACTATACCATTTTTAATTGGACTTATTTTTATCTTGAATCCTTCATTAATCGGCCTTAAATCTACTACTGCAGCAACAAAGTTGGCATTTGTTATCACTGCAGTGTGGTGGTTTGTTTTTTCAATCCCAATCATGAAAAATGTTAAGCAAACATACTATGTAGAAAAAACGAAAACTCCAATAAAAGATTCTTTTAAAAGGCTCTCGCAATTTTTAAAGAATATGAAAGGCAACAAAAATGTTTTTCTCTTTTTATTGGCATATTTTTTCTATATAGATGGAGTGGATACAATAATAAGGATGTCTTCTTCTTACGGACTTGATGTTGGACTTAACGCCAACGATTTGCTGGTCGCTTTTTTGGTGATACAAATAGTAGCTTTTCCGTTTGCCTTGTTGTATGGAAGATTATCCAAGAGATTTTCTACAAAAAATTTGATATATTTTGCAATTTTTGTCTATACTTTTATCACTGTTTTTGCTTTTTTCTTAGAAACCATTGTCCAATTTTGGATATTAGCTATGTTAGTAGCATCTTCTCAAGGTGGGATTCAAGCTCTTAGCAGGTCACTTTATGGTCGCATGATACCAAAGGATCGATCTGCAGAGTATTTTGGGTTCTACAATATATTTGGAAAATTTTCAGCAATTTTGGGGCCCTTTTTAGTAGGGATCTTCACACAAATTGGGAAGAGTTCTAGATGGGGAGTTGCAAGCTTGCTCTTTTTGTTTATCATTGGAGGAATACTTTTCTATTTTGTAAAAGAGCCTGAAGAAGCGTAAAATTATCGGCTAGAAAGGAGATGCAAATATGGATAGTCACGGTAGTTTCTGTGAATTTCTCGATCTACCACCGTAATGATTGAAAGGAGGAGTAAAATTGAAGGTTGAAGTAAAAGTTGATATAAAAAAATTAATAAACGAAAAGGAGTTTAAACTTCTAAAAGAGTTGTTAAAAGAACAAGAACCCGCAAAAATAGTAGAGATGATTGAAGAATTACCTCACGATGAAAAAATTGTTGTTTTCAGATTTTTGCCTAAAGACACCGCTGCAGAAGTTTTTTCTCAGTTAGAGAAAGATGATCAAATGGAACTACTTTCTCTTTTTAAAGAAGATAAGTTGAAAGAAATAATAGAAAATATGGAACCAGATGATAGAGCTGATCTTTTAGAAGAACTTCCTGCCAACGTAGTAAAGCGCTTACTTGCCCATCTTTCTCCTGAAGAGAGGCAAAACACTGTTATTCTTCTTAATTATCCAGAATACTCTGCAGGAAGGATAATGAACCCAAATTTTTTGGATCTCAAAGAAAGTATGACAGTTAAAGAAGCGCTTAATCATATTAAGGATGAAGGCAATAAAAAAGAGACTATCTACACTTTGTTTGTGATAGATAACACTAGAAAATTGAAGGGGACAGTAGAATTAAAAGATTTGATTTTTTCAGAAGAGAATGAGATTATAAAAAATATAATGAATGAAACCCCAATCTATTCAACGGTTTACGATGATGAGGAAGAAGTTGCAAGGGTCATGCAAGATTATGATCTTTTAGCTATTCCAGTAACAGATAGCGAAAAAAGACTGGTAGGGATAATAACCATTGACGATATTGTAGATGTTTTAGAAGAATCAGCCACAGAAGATATCCAAAAAATGGCAGCAGTAGGAGTAACAGAGACTTCTTATTTTCATACTTCGATTTGGGAACTTGTAAAAAGTAGAGTAATTTGGCTTGGTGCTTTACTACTTTTTGAGAGTATTGCTGTTTTTGTAATTGAAGGATTTTCAGACGTTCTACAGAAAATTACTGTATTAGCAGCATTTATGCCGACCATTAACGCCATAGGCGGAAATACTGGAAGTCAAATGTCTGCTATAGTAATTAGATCAATGGCAGTTGGAGATATTGAAGAGGATGATTTTAAAAAGGTTTTAGGAAAAGAGTTTTTTTCTGGTATAATTTTAGGTATAATTCTAGGAGTAATCATGTTTTTAAGATCAATAGTCAATACTCGAGAACCCTTAATTATGTTGAGTTTATCTTTATCTATAATTATAGTAGTTATGATTTCAAATCTTTTAGGAGCCATACTACCTTTTCTTGCCAAAAAGATACATTTAGATCCTGCTTTGATCTCTGGACCATTTATTTCTACTTTGATGGATATACTAAGTATGTTTTTTTATTTTTCTATTTCCGCGTTACTTCTTAAAGATTTGTTATGAATAACAAACAACAAAAAAGTGAATTAGAACTTGATGGAAGGAACTGATATAATGAACGAAATGGATATTCAAGAGATCACCAAAAAAATTAAAGAATTACCAACGCCTGATTTTATTGTACAAAGGATTATTAACATAGCCAACGATCCCGAAGCGGATATAAATGACTTGCATAATATGATCGTTCAATCACCTGCTTTAACTGCAAAGATTTTAAGATTATCTAATTCTGCTTATTATGCACTACCAAAGAGAGTAACGAAACTTACGCAAGCGATAAATCTGCTTGGTTTCAAAACGGTTAGAAATTTAGCTTTAAGTATTTTTACTGTCGAGAATTATTTTTCCCAAGATATACCTTTTTTCAATACACAGCATTTTTGGGTTCATTTGATCTCAACTGGCGTCGCCTCAGAACTTTTAGCAAAATATCTTAATTCCCCAGATAAAGAAGAAGCCTTTATGTGTGGTGTTCTGCATGATCTTAGTAAGGTAGTGATGGCACATATTATGCCGGATGTTTTTGAGATGGTCATTAAAGTTGCTCAACACGAAAAAATTTCTTTTTTTCAGGCGGAAAATTTGTTATCAACTTATTCGCATCAACAGATTGGAAGGAAGCTTTTTGAAAATTGGAATATGTCAGACTTAGTCATAGAAACTGCTACATACCATGATAATCCTTTGGAGTCTAGTAATGAAGAAGCAAAAAAATTATTGTATATTGTAAATGTTGCGAATATAACTACTAATTTATATTTTTACGGCTATTCAGGATGCTTCGATATTCCTGAGGTTGATTTAAAAATTTGGAACTTTTTGGGATTAAATTATAATAAGTATGCCAGTTATTTTGAAGAATTCAAAGATATAATTAAAAGGTCCCCTGAATTTACTAACATGAAAGAAGTGTTCGATGATCTGGAGGTGACATCTGATGGCTCAGTATAGAAGAGAAATGCTTGAGTCTGAAATGAAAAAATTAATTACCCAAGGTTTTTCTCAATTAAAGGATCCTAGATTAAAAGACAAATTTATTGACATAAATATGGTACGTTTATCAAAAGATAAATCTTATTTAGATGTATATGTTTCATCTCTTGATGAAGATATTGATACCATCATTAATATTCTAAACAACGCAAAGGGTATGTTTAGAACTCTTATCGCAAAAAATATTAAAATGTTCAAGGTTCCCGAGGTAAGGTTTCATAAAGACGAAGGTATTGAAGCAAGTATTAGAATAAATAAACTAATAGAGAAAATAGAGAAAAACGAGGAAGGGAAATGAAAAGTGGTTTTTTAGTAATCAACAAGCCAAAGGGTATTACTTCTCATGATGTAATCAATATTCTTAGAAAAAAGTTTGGCTTACAGAAAATTGGTCATGCTGGAACTCTAGATCCCTTTGCTACGGGAGTACTAGTTGTAGGAGTAAATAAAGCTACAAAATTGTTAGAATTTTTTCAAAACGAAAAAAAGACATACTATGTAAAAGCTGAATTGGGAATCATCACAGATACTTTTGATATAGAAGGGAAAATACAGGAAAAGAACATAGTTACTCAGCAACACATCTCTAATTTGAAAGACATATGTTTTTCTTTTGTGGGGGAATATCTACAAGTTCCTCCTGCCTATTCAGCCAAAAAATATAAAGGTAAAAAGCTTTATGAATATGCCCGTGAAGGTAAAATAATTAATCTTCCTCCAAAAAAAGTAAAAATATATCAGCTTTCAAATTTTTCACAAGAAGGACAAGAATTTAGTTTCTTTGTAGAAGTAAGTTCGGGAACTTATATAAGATCATTAATCATGGATATAGGATATGCTTTAGGATGTGGAGCCGTTACCAAAGAACTTTGTAGAGTGAAAAGTGGTAAGTTTGAATTAAAAGATAGCATTTTGTTAGAAGAGGTTTCACTGGAAAAAATGTTAAAAATGGATGAGGCTTTAGATCTTCCTTACGTTAAGATTAATAACGGGCAACTAGTCATTAAAGGGCAGCAAATTTATAAAGATAATGTTTTAGAATTTTCTAATTTCAATAAAAATGATTACGTTAAAATATACGACGAAAAAGAATGTTTTTTAGGAATAGGTAGGGCTGAAAAAAAATCGACATTTTTAAGAACCCTTCTTAAAGAAGAAGAAAGGAACGATAGGATAGTAAAAATATATAAAATTCTGTACGAGGTGACATAAAATTGTATGCACTCACAATTGGGATCTTTGATGGTGTACACAAGGGCCATCAGTATATATTGAAAAACACTCTCCAACTCGCGAATAACTTAAGGTTTGAACCCTTGGTTTTGATGTTCAGATACCCTCCTGAAAAGCATCTAGGAGGGTTTGAAGGTCTCATTCTACCTAGTTGGCGAAGGAAACAAATTTGCGAAGATATTGGATTTAAAGTTGAAGTTAAAGATTTAGAAGAAGTATGGGGATTACCCCATGAACAATATCTTGAGGAATTGATGAAAAAAGGAGTAAAAGCAATAGTTTGTGGTGAAGATTTTACTTTTGGGAAAAATGCATTAGGCAATGTAGAATATTTACAAGCTGTTAGTCAAAGCAAAGGATTAGTAGTCAAAGTGCTGAAAGATTTAAAAAGTCAAGGAAACAGGGTTAGTTCTTCAGCTATAAAAAGAGAGTTAAAATTAGGTAATATTAAGACAGCAAATGGAATGCTTGGAAGGCCATGGACTCTTGAAGGTACAGTCTATGAAGATAGACATGTAGGATTTAAGCTTGGATTTCCAACTGCAAATATTAACGTTTGGGAAAAAGAGGAGATCTTATTGCCAAAATTTGGTGTTTACATTGTGAAAGGATATGTAAGAGGTCGATCGGGTTTTTTGTGGGGCCTAATGAACGTTGGCTTAAGACCAACTTTTGATGAATACAAAAAGACTCCAAAAGTTGAAGTCTATTTTTTGGATTTTTTTGGTGATCTATATGGTGATTATATAGTTTTAGAAGTAATAGATTTTTTACGAGATGAAGTAAAATTTGATAATGAACAAGAATTAATTGGCGCTATGGAAAAAGATGAAGACCAAGCTAGAAAGATCATACAGAAGCATTATATATAGAAGGGAGATGAAACGTTTTGTCTAGATGGGATTTAACATTTTTTTATTCCTCACCCGAAGACTCACAAATTAAAGAAGATTTCGAAGAAAGCTTAAGGCAAATCAAAAAATTATATCAACAGTACTATGACAAACTGTCGAACCCTTCGCTGACTCCCCACGAATTGAAGAACTTTTTCCAAGAGTTTGAGAAAGTTTTAAAAATGCATAATTTTACTTACCAGTATTGTCACTTGCTTTATGATTCCAACACCCAAGACGAAACTGCTCAAAAACTCTATGCGATGGCTAAAGATTACGATTCAAAAATAGAAATGGAATCATCATTTTGGAAGCCGAGGTTATTGAAGCAAAATGAAAAAAAGCTTAACGAATTGATGTATGCCGAGGAATTGAAAGATTACACCCATGTGCTTCAAAAGCTTATTAAATCAAAAAGCCATATATTGAGTGAAGATGCTGAAAAGGTGTTAGCCGCTATGTACAACTCATCACGGGGAGGCTTTGAAGAATTATATGGTCGGTTAACAAGTTCTTATACTTTCAAGTTAGAGATCGATGGTGAACTTAAAGAATTAACCGATCCGCAAGTAAGGAGTTTAAGAAGAAAACCTGATGTAAATTTAAGACGACAAGCAATGAAAGAATTCTTTAAAAAGTACGACGAAGATAGCCTCCTATTCGAAAAAATATACAATTCTATCGTAAAAAATTACGACACAGAGGCTAGTTTGAGGAATTACAAAGAGCCGATTTCTATGAGAAACTTTAACAACGAAGTTGAAGATGAAATTGTGGAAACCGTTATAAAGGTCACAACTGACAGGACGCCCATGGTTCACCAATATTACAGATGGAAAGGTAAAAGGTTAGGGATAGAACAAACTCTTGCCGATATCTATGCGCCTTTGGCAAAAGTACAAAAAGAATATACTTTTGAAGAGGCACAGAAGATTGTTTTAGATTCGTATTACGAGTTCGATGAAGAAATTGGAGAAATTGCAGAGTCTTTCTTTAAAGAAAAAAGAATAGATTCTGAAATAAGAAAAGGTAAAAGAGGAGGAGCATACACATCTTACGCACTTCCTAATAGAAAACCTTTTATTTTATTAAATTTTACTGGGACCCTTGCCGATGTGAGTACTTTAGCACATGAGTTGGGACATGGGATACATGGGACTTTAGCCTCAGACCAAAACATTTGGAATTATCACCCTCCTTTAACGATGGCAGAAGTTGCATCTGTGTTTGGTGAGATGTTGGTGATTGATAAAATACTACCCACCCTTTCAGAAGCGGAAAGAACGGCTTACCTGTCATCGAATGTTGAAGGAATGTTTTCGACGATGTTCAGACAAAATATGATTGCTAGATTTGAAATATCATCTCACAATTTGATAGAACAAAATGGAAGTGCTAATTGGAAAGAACTTGCAGAACTGTATAAGAAAGAATTAGAAATTATGTTTGGTGATTCAGTAATAATACCACAAGAGTATTATTATGAATGGGCAAGCATACCTCATATCTTTAGAACACCTTTTTACGTTTATGCATACAATTTTGCTAATTTATTAGTTATAGCTTTATACCAACAATACAAAGTCGAAGGAAAATCTTTTGCACCAAAATACAAAGAGTTGCTTAGAAGTGGTGCAAAAGATTCCCCGAAAGAATTGTTGAAAAAAATTGGGATTGATATCTCAAACCAAGATTTTTGGGAAAAAGGTTTCGAGTTTATAGAAAGGGAATTTATCAATAAATTAGATTGAAGTAAAATAGAGACATTCAACACATTTTTAAATAATGTATTTAATCCGAGGGAGAATTTATCTTGGTTCCTAAAATTATTATAACTACGCATAAAAATGCCGATTTTGATGGGTTTGCCGGATGTGTGGCTGCATCATTAATATATGAAGACTCTATTATTGTGCTCGAAGGAGAGCCTCAGCAAAATCTTAAGGAATTTTTGAATATATACGATATTCCATACGAAAAAGAGAATAATTTTATAAAAGAGTATCAAGAAGAAATAAAAAACCGCAATTTCGAAAAAGTTGTGATTGTGGATACTGCTGATATCAATAGAATCCCTGATTTTATAAAATCGCTCGTTGAACAGGGAACAGAAGTTGATATATATGATCATCATCCGGAGTTAAAGGAGCAAAATATCACTGGTAATAATTATTCTAAAGAAGTAGGAAGCGCCACAACGTTAATTGTTCAAAAATTATTAGAAACCAAAATAGTTCTTCCTGATACCTATGAAACTCTTTTTTTAATAGCAATCCATGAAGATACTGGAAACTATGTTTATTCTACAACGACGCCTCTAGATCATCAAATTTCTGCAGAGCTATTAAAAGGCGGTGCTAGGATAGAAGAGGTAGAAGAGTTTGTTTCGTTAGAAATGACAAAAGAGCAAAAAGAACTTTTTGACAAACTCTATAACAATGTACAAGAGCTTACCTTGGAGGAAGTAACAATACAGATTACTTATTCTGAGATCGACAAATTTATAGGTGGGTTAAACGTTATAACCCACAAATTGTTTGAGACTCTAACTCCAGATGTTTTGTTTGTTGTTGTAAAAATGGGTAAAAGCATTCATATAGTTGCAAGATCAAGGATTGAAGAAATAGATTTAAATAAAATTCTATCTTTATTTGGCGGTGGAGGTCATAAAAAAGCTGGTTCAGCCAAAACAAAAGCTCTTGGGATACAAGAGGTCATTAACAAGATTAAAAAAGAGTTAAAATCTTCTTTTGTCCCAGTTTTAAAAGCAAAGCATATTATGTCATCTCCCGTCAGAACCATATTATCATTTGAAACAGTGGAAATAGCTCATGAATTGATGTTTCAAACAGGGCATTCAGGCCTTCCTGTAATATCTGACAATAAATTAGTGGGTATTGTAACTAAAAAAGACATAGAAAAAGCAATGAAACATGGTTTAAAAAATGCCCCTGTTAAAGCTATAATGAGCACTAACTTAAAGGTTGTTGATGTAGAAACTTCGTTGACTCAAGTAAGAAGGATCATGGCAGAAGCAGACATTGGAAGGATTCCCGTTTTAAAAGATGGAATACTTGTTGGCATAATAACTAGAACTGATCTTTTAAGGGCTACTAACGGAGTTTTTAATTTTTCACTTAGCCCAATATTAGAAGAAAAGTATAAATCGCAAAATCTAAAAGAAGAAATGGAAAAAATTCTACCGATATCTATTCTTAATCTTCTAAAACTTATTGGCCTGTATGGGAATGAGTTGGGGTTAAACGTATATGTAGTAGGAGGATTTGTCAGGGATCTTTTGCTAGCAATTAACTCTAAATCAAACGGTACAAAGTCAATACCCTACGATATAGATGTAGTAGTGGAAGGGGATGGTTTGTTATTTGGTAAATATGTTGCTAAACAATTAAGGGCAAAATATGTTGAACACCCCAAATTTCACACCTGCTCAATTTTTTATAGAAATGGGGAAAATAAGATAATAAGGATTGATATTGCAACTGCCCGAACAGAATATTACGAAGAAGCAGGAGAACTTCCCAAGGTTGAATTATCAACTATTAAAAAAGATTTATATAGAAGGGATTTCTCTATAAACGCCATGGCAATAAAAATTAATTCGGGTTCCTTTGGAATACTGATGGATTTTTTTAATTGTAAAAAAGATCTTGAAGAAGGCAAGATAAGAATACTTTACCCACTTTCTTTTATCGAAGATCCTACTAGAATATTGAGAGCTATAAGGTTTGAACAAAGATTTGGTTTTGAAATTGAGCCTAACACCTTAACAAAATTAGAAGAAGCTGTAGAAAATGGATATTTAGAAAAAGTCACTGGAATGAGGATAAGAGAGGAATTAGAAAAAATACTAGAAGAGCCCCAACCTATGAAAGCAATAAAAAGAATGGGTAAACTGAAAATTATTCTTCACTTGTTCGAAAAAACTTACTACTCTCCTACACTAGAAAAAGATTTAGAAAAACTTTTTGATGTTAGGGAATACTTTAAGGCAAACTTACCAAATTATTTGAATAAAGTCAGACTATTCCACATAGTATTATGCGTTCTACTGCAATACACTCCAGAAGAATCTCTAAAGAAAATTACTGAAAGATATGGACTACCGAAAGATTTTATTAAGAATTTAATCCAAGTAAAAAATGTATTTAATGAAATTTCTATAGATTTAAATGACAAAGAAAAAACATCAAAATTGTCTTATTTCTATGAAAAAACCAACGGTTTTCAAAATGAACAATTAATTTTTTTAGCTGTAAAACTTCCAGAAGAATTATTAGCAAAATACTATGAATATTTAAGAAAAATTGAGAAACTAAAACTCTCCATTACGGGGAAAGATTTATTAAAGAAAGGCTATGAAGGTGTTCAAATTAAAACAAAATTGGAAGAAATAAAGAAAAAACTCTTGAATGGCGAAATACAACCTGGCGAAGAAAAAAATTTGATATAAATTTGACAACTCAGTTTTTTTATGTTATAATCCCTAAAATTTAACGGAAGGAGATTTTTAAATTTATGACTAATTGTGAAAAAAATTTCACTTCATATAATCAAATGAATTTAAATAACGATAGGAGGCGCCCATGTAGCCGGTGGATCATAAGCACCGGTAATGGGTGCTTATGAGGTTGGAGATGGTTACTCTCCTAATTTAGTTTTAATCCATGCGGCTACATCTTTTAAGATGTGGCCGTTTTTTTTTAGAATTTCTAAAGTCGGTGAGTCAAAAAATAGAGGGAGGTTAGTTTATGGAAAGTACAGAAATTATGCAAGAAGATATTGTTTTACCTTTGGGTTTTAAAGTCTGGGGAATTCATTGTGGAATCAAGAAGTCCAAAAAAGATTTAGGATTGATATACTCAGAAAAAAAGGCAAATGCATCAGCTGTTTTCACAACGAACAAAGTTAAAGCGGCTCCAGTTATTTTGAGTATGGAGAACATTAAGGATAACGAAATACAAGCTGTTATTGTGAATAGTGGTAACGCAAACGCTTGCACTGGTGTAAAAGGATATTCAGATGCGATAAGCATGGCAGAAAAAACCGCTCAGATCTTAAATTTAAAGTCAGAAGATGTATTTGTAAGTTCAACAGGTGTTATAGGTGTTCCATTGCCAATTGAAAAAATTTTAAACGGCATAGAATCATTTGAAAAAAATATTGATTTAACAAATGATGATCTTTTAAGTTTCGCACAGGCGATAATGACTACAGATACCTTCCCAAAAATTAATTCTACACAAGTTGTGATTGGGGGTAAAAAGATAACATTAACCGGGGTTGCCAAAGGTTCAGGTATGATTCATCCCAATATGGCTACAATGTTGTCTTTCATCATGACAGATGCAAACATTTCTAAATCTGCTTTGAATAAGGCCTTAAAGCACTCTGTAGATAATTCTTTTAATTTAATAACGGTTGATGGTGACACAAGTACCAACGATACGGTGCTTATTCTGGCAAATAAGCAAGCAAAAAACGAAGAAATTACAGAAGATTCTTCTGAATACAATTTATTTCAAAAAGCTCTTTATGAAGTAGTTGAAAATTTAGCTAAAAAAATCGTTATGGATGGGGAAGGAGCTACTAAATTTTTCGAGGTACAAGTAAAAAATGCTAAGACGAAAGAAGATGCTAAATTGATCTCAAGGTCTATAGCCAAGTCTAATTTAGTCAAAACAGCAATTCATGGAGAGGATGCTAATTGGGGAAGAGTGCTGGCAGCCGCTGGTTATTCAGGTGGAAACTTTGATCCTGATAAGGTAGATGTCTGGTTTCAAAGTTGTGTGGGAAAGATTCAACTTTGTCAAGATGGTCATTTTATAGATTTTAACGAAGTTAAAGCAAAAGAAATTCTAGGTAAGAAAGAATTAAAAATTATTGTAGATTTAAAAGATGGTGAAGAGAGTGCTATTTCTTGGGGATGTGATCTTAGTTACAAATATGTAGAAATAAATGGAGGGTACAGAACATGATAAAAGTTGAAAAGTTCTCTGATGAGATATCTAAAGCGGAAGTTTTGGTTGAAGCATTACCCTACATAAAAAAATTTGCGGGAAGTATAGCTGTTATTAAGTTTGGTGGTAACGCTATGAAAGATCCACAAATTAAATCGATGGTCGCAGAAGATATCGTACTTATGAAATATGTTGGGCTAAATCCTGTTATCGTTCATGGTGGGGGACCAGATATCAATAAAATGCTTGCGAGTTTAAATATAGAAACAAAATTTGTAAATGGATTAAGGGTAACCGATGAAAAAGTTATGGAAATAGTAGAGATGGTGTTGGTTGGTAAGATAAATAAAGAGATTACATCGTTGATAAATAAAACTGGGGGAAAGGCTGTTGGATTAAGTGGGAAAGATGCAAATTTATTGTTGGCAGAAAAAGATTTGTCCCAAGGGGATTTGGGTTACGTTGGTAAGGTAGTGAATGTAAATAGGGAAGTAATTTTGAATTTAATTGAAAAAGATTATATCCCTGTCATCGCACCTTGTGCAATTGGAAGAGATTGGAAAACTTATAACGTTAATGCCGACATAGCGGCAGGTAAAATTGCTTCCTCTTTGAACGCGGATAAATTTGTTTTATTGACTGATGTGGAAGGCGTTTTAAAAAACAAAGAAGATGAAGAAAGTGTGATTTCAAGACTGTCATATCGAGAAGCAAAAGACTTATTGAATTCTCAATTTATCACTGGCGGTATGATTCCTAAGTTAAAATGTTGTATCCAAGCCTTAGAAGATGGAGTAAAAAGGGCACATATAATAGATGGAAGAATTCCCCATGCCTTACTTTTAGAAATCTACACAGACAAAGGTGTGGGAACAATGATAGCGAAGGAGGTATACGATAATGATAATCTCTGAAGATAAAAAGTATGTAATGAATACTTACTCAAGATTTCCAATAACTTTGGTACAAGGGAAAGGTACAAAGGTGTGGGATGAAAACGGTAAAGAATACTTAGATTTTGTTGCTGGGATCGCTGTCAATGTTTTGGGCCATTCTCACCCCGTAATTGTAGAAGCAGTGAAATCTCAAGTTGACAAATTAGTTCATGTTTCTAACCTCTATTGGAATGGTAATCAAGTACAGTTAGCCAAGATGATTTGTGAAAAATCTTTTGGGAAAAGTGCCTTTTTTTGCAACAGTGGAACAGAAGCGAACGAAGCTGCGATTAAGTTAGCAAGAAAATATGGAAACACTAAATACAATGGGCGAAGGTACAAAATCATCACCGCAAAGAACTCATTTCATGGAAGAACCTACGGTGCATTGACGGCAACAGCCCAGCCAAAATATCACAAGAATTTCGAACCTCTATTGGAAGGATTTGAAAGCGTAGAGTACAACGATATAAATTCACTAAAGTCGGCTGTTGATAAAAATACATGTGCTGTAATGTTGGAGGTTATCCAAGGTGAAGGGGGAATAAACGAAGCAAAAAATGAATATCTTCAACAAGTTAGAAAACTTTGTGATGAGAACGACCTTCTTTTGATTTTTGACGAAGTCCAAACAGGGATAGGAAGAACTGGAAAACTTTTTGCCTATGAACATTCTGGAGTGGTACCCGATGTGATGACCCTTGCAAAAGCCTTAGGTGGTGGTTTCCCTATCGGTGTGCTTGTTGTGAATGAAAAAGCTGACGTATTTACACCAGGGGATCATGGATCAACATTTGGTGGGAACCCGTTAGCCTGTGCAGTTGGCATGGCTGTGATGAAAAACGTTGCACAAGAATCTTTTCTGAATATGGTGAAAGAAAATGGTGAATTTTTCAAAAATCAATTATTAGCAATGAAGGAAAAACATTCAATAATTGACAAAGTTAAGGGAAAAGGTTTGATGATCGGAGTCAAGTTAGACATAGAAGATGGCAGTGATATAGTAAAAAAAGCTATGGAAAAAGGACTTTTGATAAATCTTTTAAATCACAATGTTTTAAGATTCGTCCCTCCTCTTATAATCACAAAAGAAGAGATAGCCAAGGGTATGAATATTCTCGAAGAAGTTTTTTTAGAAATGGGGTATTAAGATGAAAGGATTTATAAAGTTAAATGATTCTACCATTTTTGAAGGAGAAATTATCAGTAAAAAAGATTTTGGACAAGGCGAAGTTGTCTTTAACACGTCTATGACTGGATACGAGGAATCAATAACGGATCCATCTTATGCAGGAGAAATACTGGTAATGACCTATCCATTGATAGGAAATTATGGTGTAAATTTAGAGAATTTACAGTCAAAAAGACCCCCCATCAAAGGTTTGATAGTTAAAGATTACTGTCAATTTCCCTCTCATCACACATCTCAGTATTCACTTTTAGATTATTTAGACCAACATGAAGTACCTATTTTAAGTAAAGTAGATACGAGGGCCCTTACGAAAAAGTTAAGAATAGAAGGTAGTATGAATGGTGTGATAACCACCGAGAAGGATTTTGAAGTTCCAACTTCTGATGAGAATTTACTTGATAGTGTTTCAACAAAGGAAATTTATAGAATTCAAGGGAACGGTCCAAAAGTAGCCCTGATAGATTTAGGAGTTAAGAAAAATATAGTGAACCAGCTCAAATCTGAAGGATACGATATTTATGTTTTTCCATATAACAGTACTAAAAATGATGTAGATAAGGTTCAACCAGATTTAGTATTATTCTCCAACGGTCCCGGTGATCCAAAAAAGGCAAAAGAAGCCATACTTTTAGCTAAAGAGTTTATAGGTGAGAAACCACTTTTTGGGATTTGTTTGGGTCATCAAATAATCTCTTTGGCGTTAGGTTTTAACACTGTAAAAATGAAATTTGGTCACCGAGGTACCAACCATCCTGTGATGAATTTGTTGAACAATAAATGTTATATCACTTCTCAAAACCACGGTTATATGGTTGAAAAAGAGTCAGTGAAAAACAAAGATGTAATAATTACCTACATCAATTTGAATGATCAAAGTATCGAGGGAATCATGCACAAAAAGTATCCCATTTTTACTGTCCAATTTCATCCAGAAGGTGGTCCTGGGGTTCACGATACAACTTTTATTTTTAGAAAAATCAAAGATTTAATCAATAGAAACTAAGAGCATACTTCCGGGGAGGTCAACAATGCCAAAAAAACGTGAAATAAAAAATGTTTTAGTTATAGGTTCTGGACCAATAATAATAGGTCAAGCAGCAGAATTCGATTATTCAGGAACCCAAGCTTGTAAATCTTTAAAAGAAGAAGGATGTAAAGTAATATTGGTAAACAACAATCCTGCAACTATTATGACTGATACAGAAATAGCAGATGTAGTTTATATGGAAAACCTTGAAATGGATACTTTAATTTCCATTATAGAAAAAGAAAAACCGGATGGGATTTTAGGAACACTTGGAGGACAAACAGCCTTAAATCTAATTATCCAATTAAAGGATAGTGGAATTATCGATAAATACGATATTCAAGAATTGGGAACATCGGTTGAATCCATAAAAATAGCAGAAAGTAGAGAATTATTTAAAAGAAAAATGCAAGAAATTGAAGAACCTATCGCTGAAAGCCTCACGGTGTCGACAGTATCCGAAGCCATAAATTTTGCTAACAAAGTTGGGTATCCTTTGATAATACGCCCAGCATACACTTTAGGAGGAACAGGTGGTGGATTTGCTTACAACGAAGAGGAGTTAATAGAATTTGTAGAGAATGGGTTGAAAAAGAGCATGATGAAAGAGGTCTTAATAGAAAGATCCTTATTGGGTTGGAAAGAGATCGAATACGAATTGGTTAGGGATTCTTTTGATAATTGCATCACCGTATGTAATATGGAAAATTTTGATCCTGTAGGAATTCACACCGGAGATAGTATAGTTGTTGCACCTTCTCAAACGTTGACAGATCAAGAACATCAAATGTTAAGGGACTCATCCATTAAGATAATAAAAGCTTTAAAGATAGAAGGTGCTTGCAATATTCAATTTGCCCTCAATCCTTATAACGAAGAATATCGAGTTATTGAAGTGAATCCTCGTTTGAGTAGATCCAGTGCCTTAGCGTCCAAAGCAACGGGGTATCCTATAGCAAAAATTGCTACAAAAATCGCAATAGGATTTTCTTTGGATGAGATAAAAAATCCCGTTACTGGAAAAACAACAGCTTTTTTTGAACCATCTTTAGATTATGTTGTCACAAAGATCCCCCGCTGGCCTTTTGATAAGTTTTATCAAGCTGATAAAAAGATAGGTACACAAATGAAATCCACTGGTGAAACGATGGCTATTGGACGTACCTTTGAAAGTTCTTTATTAAAGGCGGTACGCTCTCTTGATATGAAAATTAAAGGCTTGAGAATTAAAGAGGTTCAAAAAGAGAGCGATGAAGAATTAGTAGAACATTTACAAATTCCGAACGAAAAAAGATTGTTTCATATTGCCGAAGCACTTAGAAGAGGTTATAAGGTTTTTGATATTCATAGATTAACCTTCATAGACGAATGGTTTTTAGAAAAAATAAAAAACATCGTCGATTTTGAAAATACTATTAGATTCTCCCAATTGAATTACGACCTATTACTTGAAGCAAAGGGTCTTGGCTTTTCAGACCAAGAAATATCTGAATTAAACGGGTTACAAGAAGATCAAGTTAGAGAATTGAGAAAAACCTATGCTATTACTCCGTCATACAAAATGGTTGACACATGTGCAGCGGAGTTTGATTCAGTAACACAATATCTCTACTCAACTTATGGTGAAGAGGACGAAATAGAGGTTCACAAGGACATAAAAAAAGTCATAGTTATAGGTGGAGGACCGA
The DNA here is from genome assembly GCF_000018605.1 of Petrotoga mobilis SJ95. Taxonomy (NCBI): domain Bacteria; kingdom Thermotogati; phylum Thermotogota; class Thermotogae; order Petrotogales; family Petrotogaceae; genus Petrotoga; species Petrotoga mobilis. The sequence continues at coordinate 1,861,352 of NC_010003.1, forward strand.
TAAGGATCGGACAAGGGGTGGAGTTTGATTATTGTACAGTTAAAGCTCTATGGGCATTAAAAGAAAAATGTATCAAATCAATCATCATAAACAACAATCCTGAAACCGTCAGTACAGATTTTGATACAGGTGATAGATTGTACTTCGAACCCCTTACTCAAGAAGATGTTTTGAATATCATAGAAAAAGAAGATCCAATGGGGACAATGGTCATGTTTGGAGGGCAAACAGCTTTAAATCTAGGTGAAGAACTTGAAAGACATGGAATCAAAATCTTGGGAACATCATATGAGCATATTGATTTGTGTGAAGATAGAAAAAGATTTTCACTGTTGCTAAAAGAGTTGGAGATCAATCAGCCTCGTGGTGGGTACGTTACTTCATTTGATGAAGCTAGAGAAATTGCTAAGCGTTTAGGGTTTCCTCTTTTAGTTAGACCCTCTTATGTGATTGGAGGACAATCTATTGAAAAGGTTAATTCCGAAGATGAATTATTCGAGTACTTATCACATGCTTTAGACTTATCACCCAATAGACCAGTTCTAATAGATGAATACATAGAAGGAGTAGAAGTTGAAGTTGATGCCGTCTCTGATGGAGAAAATGTATTAATTCCTGGAATAATGGAACATATTGAAAAAGCGGGAATTCATTCAGGTGACAGTTTTGCCGTATTTCCTGCCAAAACCTTGTCAGAATTAGAAGAGAAAGAAATTGTGAGATACGTTGAAAAAATATCCAAAGCGGTGAAAGTTAAGGGTTTAATAAACATTCAATTTATCGTGAAAGAGGGAAAAGTTTACGTTATTGAAGTGAATCCTAGGGCTTCAAGAACGGTTCCGATAATCAGTAAAGTAACAGGAATTCCAATGATAAAACTGGCAGTTGAAATTGCGTTAGGTAATAACTTGAAAGAACTTGGGTATTATGAACCTTTTTATCTAAAAATCCCATATACGGTGGTTAAAGCGCCAATATTTTCATTAGAAAAATTGCCAGGTGTTGAAGTTGCCTTAGGTGCAGAGATGAAATCTACAGGGGAAACTCTTGGCATCGATTTCGACTATCATAATGCGATGTATAAGGCTTTTAAAAGTGCTCATTTGGATGTTCCTTCTACGGGTAATGTACTATTATCATTTCCAGAAAAAGAAGTGAGTGGAAGTAAAAGTTTTGTTAAATATCTTCAAAGCTGTGGATACGAATTGTGGGGAACTACTGGGACAGCAGAAGCCTTCAAATTGATGGATATTACAATAAAAGAGATAGATCACCAAAAATCATTAGAGTTAGTAAAGAAAGGTTATTTTTCAATGGTTATTAATTTACCTACAAAAGGTAAAAACGTATCCAACTTTGGATTCAAATTAAGAAGAACGTCTTTAGAAAACGGCATTCCTCTATTTACAGCATTGGAAACAGCTCAAAAATCAATTGAAGCAACAAAGAATTGCAAAATCGGAAAAAATAATGTACAGTCCTTGAACGAATACGTAGGTTATTATCATAATCTACAAAAAAATTTTCAAATATCAAAAAGAGGTGATTTATTTATGAAAACCGGGGAAAAGGTAGTATTGGCATATTCAGGAGGGTTAGATACATCTGTAATCATACCATGGTTAAAAGAAAAGTATAATTGTGAAATTATTGCAGTATGTATTGATGTAGGTCAAGGAGAAGAAACACATGTTATCGAGAAAAAAGCTCTTTCAAGTGGTGCAAGTAAGGTTTACGTAGAAGATGTTGTGGAAGAATTTGTAACCGATTATATTTTTCCCACCTTAAAAGCTGGAGCAATCTACGAGGGTAAATACTTGTTGGGAACATCCTTTGCAAGACCTCTAATGGCAAAAAAACTAGTTGAGATTGCCCAAAAAGAAGGTGCAAATGTTATTGCTCATGGTTGTACGGGTAAAGGTAACGATCAAGTAAGATTTGAAGTATCTATTAAGGCATTAGATCCTTCTATAAAAATTATTGCTCCTTGGAGAATATGGGAAATTAAGTCTAGGGAGGAAGAAATTGCCTATGCCCAAAAGAAGGGAATTCCAATATCTATAACCAAAGAAAAAATATACAGTGTAGATAAAAATATATGGCATATAAGCCATGAAGGCGGAGATTTAGAGGATCCTTGGAATGAACCTAAAGCTGAGTTATTCGATATGGTTACTCCACCCGAAAAAGCACCCGATGTTGCTGAATATGTAACCATAGAATTTGAAAAAGGGATTCCAGTGAAGATAAACGAAGAAGACCTTTCTCCCGTAGAGTTGATAAAGAAAGCCAATGAAATTGCATCAATAAATGGTGTGGGGATTGCAGATATCGTAGAAAATCGATTAGTTGGAATGAAATCAAGAGGTGTGTATGAAACTCCAGGTGGAACATTACTATATACTGCACACAAAGAACTGGAAAGCTTGGTACTTGACAAAGAAACGTCAAGATTCAAAGATTTAGTGGCACAAAAGTATGCGGATCTTGTTTATAATGGATTGTGGTTCTCTCAGTTGAAGGAGAGTTTAGATGCTTTTGTAGATGAAACACAGAAGGTGGTTACCGGTGTTGTGAAATTGAAACTTTACAAGGGAAATATTATAACTGCAGGATTAAGTTCACCATATTCCTTATACAACGAAGAGTTAGCTACATTTGGAGAAGATAAAATTTACGACCAAAAGGATGCAGAAGGTTTTATAAACTTGTTTGGACTACCTTTGAAGATGAGAGCTTATCAGATGAAGCATTTTGTTGAAAATCAAAAATACGACAAAACGACTGTAGGAGGAGAACAATGAAATTATGGGGAGGTCGGTTTAAAGAAAAAATTGCAGAAGACATGGAAATATTTAATTCGTCAATAAATGTTGATATCAGATTATTGCCCTACGATATAGAAGCGTCATTAGCCCATGCGGAAGGGTTGAAAAAGGCAAAAATTATTTCTGAAGAAGAGTTTGAACAAATTGAAAGGGCGTTAAGAGAAATAAAAGAAGAAAAATTTGAAGAGATTCCAAAGGTAGAAGATGTGCACACATTGGTAGAGCAAATGTTGGTTGAAAAGATAGGGGATGTGGGCAAAAAGATTCATACAGCAAGAAGTAGGAACGATCAAATAGCAACAGATGAAAGGATGTACTTACGAAATGAAATATTCAAAATTATAGATTTATTAGAACAATTGAATGTCGTTTTAGTGGAACTTTCAAAAAAATACAAAAACAAAATTATGCCCGGTTACACACATATGCAAAGAGCTCAACCTATCACATTTTCTCATCATTTGTTGGCATACGTAGAGATGTTTAAAAGGGATATAGATCGGTTGAAAGATTCTTTGAAAAGAGTGAATGTTTCGGTTTTAGGTTCAGGAGCATTAGCTGGGACATCGTACGATATAGATAGAACATATGTAGCTTCGTTGTTGGGCTTTAATGAGGTTTCACTAAACAGTATTGACGGAGTAAGCGATAGGGATTTCATCGTTGAATTTTTATCAATAGCTTCTTTGATAATGATGCATTTGAGTAGATTTTCTGAGGAGATAGTACTTTGGTCTAGCCAAGAGTTCAATTTTGTTGAACTGAGCGATGAATATTCGACTGGAAGTAGTATAATGCCACAAAAGAAAAATCCAGACTCTGCTGAATTAATCAGGGGTAAAACGGGTAGGGTATATGGAAATTTGCTTAGCCTTTTAACAACTATGAAAGGTTTACCCCTTGCGTATAACAAAGATATGCAAGAAGATAAAGAACCACTGTTTGATACAGTTGATACATTAAAAGTTTGTTTAAAGGTATTTATAGGTATGTTGAAAACGATGAGTGTGAACGAAGAAAAAATGAAACAGGCAGTAAAATTTGGTTATCTCAATGCAACGGATTTGGCAGATTATTTGGTCAAAAAAGGGATCCCTTTTAGAAACGCTCACGATATAGTTGGAAAATTAGTTGCGTACGCTATAACAAAAAAAGTTCCAATAGAAGAGTTGAATATTTCAGAATTTAAAAATTTTTGTCAGTCGATAGATGAGGATGTATATGAAGTTTTAAACATAAAAAATATTCTAAAAAGCCGTAAAACAATTGGGGCAGCCAGATGGGAGGAAGATGTATGAATGTAGGTATACTTGGTGCAACAGGATACACAGGTATTGAATTAATCAGAATTCTTTCTAAACACCCAAATGCTAAAATAACTTATCTGTCATCAAAACACTTTGAATCCCAATTAATTTCGGAAGTTTATCCAGGTCTCGACGGATATTGTGATCTGATATTAGAGGGTGATGATTTCAAAAAAGCGGTTGCTACTTGCGATATTATATTTTCAACTTTACCTCACGAACTAACTTTCGAAATCGGTAAGATGGTAGTGGATGCAGGTAAGAGATTGATAGATCTAGGTTCAGCGTTTCGTTTCGATGACTTTAATGTTTTCAAAAATTGGTATGGTTCAAATGATGACATAGAATACGATAAATTTAACAAAGTTTACGGATTAACTGAGTTAAATAGGGAAAAGATTAAAAATGCACAAATTGTGGGCAATCCAGGTTGTTATCCAACTAGTGTGATTTTGGCACTTGCCCCTGTTTTAAAAAATAGAGTTGTGACAGATAAAAACATAATTATTGACAGTAAATCTGGGGTATCGGGTGCAGGTCATGAACCTAAATTTAGTAACCTATATTCAGAATGTAATGAAAATACTAAACCGTATAACGTGGCTAAACATAGACATATTCCAGAAATAGAGCAGGAGTTATCAAAGATAATGCAAGAAGAGGTAAAAATTGTTTTCACCCCACATCTTGTTCCTATGACAAGAGGAATTTTAAGTACGATTTATTGTAATTTGAAATCAGATATAACCCTAAAAGAAGTCTACGATCTTTACCAAGAATTTTATAAAAACGATTATTTTATAAAAATTCTTAAACCTCGAAAGTATCCATCTACTAAAAGTGTTGCTGGCTCTAATTTCTGTCAAATAGGCTTTGAAATGGACGAACATACAAATACTTTGATAATCATGTCTGTGATTGATAATTTAATGAAAGGAGCCAGTGGCCAGGCGGTACAAAATATGAATTTAATGTTTGGACTGCCTGAAAATAAAGGCCTTGATATTATAAGAATCTTTCCATGAACTTGATATTTTTTTGAAATTAATGTATAATTAAGAAAAATTTAAGGACCTTGATGTAAGTCTAGAGTTACAATAGAAACAAAAATTGAAAGGAGGGAGGGTACGATTCTTCTAAATCTAATGGAAAGAAGAACGTACAAAAGAACGTGAGTAACGTGTATATAGTTGATACAACTTTAAGAGATGGCGAGCAAACTGCCGGGGTAGTATTTGCCAATGAAGAAAAGGTCCAAATAGCGAAGATGTTAGCAGAGTTAGGGGTTTATCAGATCGAAGCCGGGATTCCCACGATGGGTGGAGATGAAAAGGAAGCCATAAAAAAGATAAGTAAATTAGACTTAGGTGTATCAATTATGGGCTGGAATAGAGCAGTTATAAAGGATGTTGAAGAATCTATTGATTGTGGGGTTGATGCTGTTGCCATTTCTATTTCCACTTCAGATATTCACATCAAACATAAATTAAAGAAAGATAGGGATTGGGTATTAAAAAGCATGGTAGATGCCACAAAATTTGCCAAAAAACACAATTTGTACGTGTCTGTAAACGCTGAAGATGCCTCTAGAACTGATATGGATTTTCTTATAAAGTTTGCCAAAGAGGCTAAAGAGGCAGGAGCGGATAGGTTAAGATACTGTGACACCGTTGGCATGATGGAACCATTTTCCATCTACGAACATATCAGAAGAATAATAGACGAAGTTGGTATAAATGTTGAAATGCATACTCACAACGATTTTGGCTTAGCTACAGCTAATACATTGGCAGGAATAAGAGCGGGTGCTAAGTACGCAGGTGTTACGGTAAATGGGTTAGGAGAAAGAGCAGGTAATGCAGCTTTAGAGGAAGTGGTGATGGCTCTTAAATACATTTACAAAAATGATTTGGGAATAAAAACTCACTTACTAAAAGAAGTTTGTGAATACGTTGCTAAGGCGTCAGGAAGAGTTCTTCCTTTATCAAAAACAATCGTAGGCCATAATGTTTTTGCTCACGAGTCTGGCATTCATACAGACGGTGTATTAAAGGACTCCAAAACATATGAATCCTTCACTCCTGAAGAAGTAGGATTACAAAGACAAATACTTATTGGAAAACATTCCGGGAGGAACGCAATTATTGCAAAATTCAAAGAATACGAAATAGATTTAACTCCTGAAGAAGGAGAAGAGATTTTAAAAAGGGTAAGATCCCTATCTGTTCAACTCAAAAGAAGCTTATTCGATAAAGAGTTAATCTATCTTTACAACGAAATGAGGGAGGAAAAGATAAAGGATGTCAACTTACAAAACAATATCTGAAAAGATATTCAGTGATCATTTGGGAAGAGATGTTGAAGCGGGGGAAATAGTCATAGTTGATGTTGATTTCATGATGGGGCAAGATGGAACCACTCCATTAGCTATTAAGACGTTTGAAAATGTTGGAGCTAAAAAGGTTGCCTACCCTGAAAAAGTAGCCTTTGTAATAGACCACAACGCTCCCAGTCCAAGTGAAAAGGTTTCTGCGTTACATAAATTGATGAGAGATTTTAGTAGCAATTACGGTACCAAGTTTTACGATATCGGTGAGGGCATATGTCATCAACTAATGCCCGAAAAAGGGCATGCCCTACCTGGACAGATCGTAATAGGGGCTGATTCTCACACGTGTACTTATGGGGCCCTTAATTGTTTCTCAACGGGTGTCGGTTCAACAGATTTGGCTATTGCTATGGCGAGTGGTAAGTTATGGTTTAAGGTACCACAAAGTATAAAAATTGTTTTAGAAGGTTCTCTTTCAAAAGGTATTTATTCTAAGGACGTTGCGTTGTATGTTATAAAGAATATGACCGCCAATGGAGCAACTTACAAGGCTGTAGAGTTTGAGGGCCCAGTTATTGATAATTTATCGGTTGAGGCAAGATTTACCATTTCTAATATGTCAGTGGAAATGGGAGCCAAAGTCGGTTTGATGAAACTTGATGAAAAAGCTGAAAATTGGATAAAAGAAAGAACTGATAAACCATTTAAAAGTTACGAATCAGACGAAGGTGCAAATTATGAAAAGATATACAAATTTGATGTCAGCGATTTGGAACCTCAAGTTGCCAAACCCCATGCCGTTGATAATGTTAGTCCAATTAGTGAAGTTGAAGGTATTCCTATACATCAAGGTTTGTTAGGTACGTGCACTAACGGAAGAATTGAAGATCTAAGAATAGCTGCGAATATCTTAAAAGGCAGAAAAATCCATAAGGGTGTTAGACTTATTGTGGCTCCTGCATCTAAAGATACTTTATTAAAAGCTATGAATGAGGGAATAATTCAAACTTTAATTCAAGCTGGAGCTACGGTAGTTGCCCCAGGCTGTGGGCCTTGTGTGGGTACACATAATGGAGTACCTTCAGATGGCGAGAATGTAATTTCTACAGCAAATAGAAACTTCAAAGGAAGAATGGGAAACAACAAAGCTTTCATCTATTTGGGATCACCTGCCACAGTGGCAGCTTCTTGTATTGAGGGAAAAATAGCGGATCCCCGAAAATATTTGTGAAAGTTAATTTTTAGAACGGGAGGATAAATAATGGAATTAAAAGGTTATTCTCATAAATTTGGTGATGATGTGAACACCGACTACATTATTTCTGGAAAATACAAATTCAATACCATCGATATGGATGAATTATCTGTTCATTTGATGGAGGATCTAAGGCCAAATTTTTATAATGAAATCAAAAAAGGTGATTTCATTGTTGCAGGAGAAAATTTTGGTTGTGGTTCTTCTAGGGAACAAGCTCCTTTAGTGATAAAACATGCTGGTATAAGTGCTGTTATAGCAACATCTTTCGCCAGAATATTTTATAGAAATTCCATAAATATTGGCTTACCTTTAGTTGAAGTTCCAACTGATAATATAGAAGAAGGTGATTTATTGACTGTTGATCTAGAAAAAGGTGTAGTTAAGAATCTTACCAAAGATGAAATTTTGAAGATTAAATCTCTCCCCAAAGTGATGCTAAAGATTTTACAAAGTGGGGGTTTGGTTAATTATTACAAAAAATATGGTACTTTAGAATTAATGGAATAGTAGGTGATTTTATGTATACAGTTACTTTGATTCCGGGTGATGGAATAGGTCCAGAAATAACCTCTGTAGTGGTAGAGATTTTTGAACATTTGAAAGCTCCTATTAGTTGGGATTTAGTGGAAGCTGGAGAGAAGGTAATTGAAAAATATGGAACTCCACTGCCTGATTATGTGATCGATTCGATTAGGAAAAATAAAGTAGCCTTGAAAGGTCCTATAACTACGCCGATAGGCAAAGGATTTAGAAGTGTGAACGTTACACTAAGAGAACGGTTCAATTTATATGCAAATTTAAGGCCTGTTAAAAGTTTAGAGGGTCTCAATACTAAGTACAATAATGTCGATTTGGTTGTAGTGAGAGAAAATACCGAATGTTTGTATAAAGGGATTGAGTATAAGATTGACGATACAGCTTGTGCCGTCAGAGTTATAACAAAAAGCGCAAGTGAAAAGATCGCATATTTTGCATTTAATTATGCAAAGGAAAATAAAAGAAAGAAAGTCACAGCTGTTCATAAGGCTAACATTCTAAAGATTACAGATGGCTTATTTTTGGAAGCTATTAGAAAAGTAGCAAATGAATATCCTGAAATAGAGTACGAAGAAAAGATCATTGACAATATGTCAATGCAGTTGGTGTTGAATCCTGAAAAATTTGATGTAGTTGTAGCCCCAAATTTGTACGGAGATATCCTTTCCGATTTAGCTGCAGGTTTAATAGGAGGATTGGGTCTTGCTCCAGCTGCTAATATTGGTGAGGATACTGCTATCTTTGAGGCAGTCCATGGGAGTGCTCCGGATATAGCTAATAAAGGTATAGCAAACCCGATCGCCTTATTAAGCTCATCCATTATGTTGTTAGATTATTTAAAGCTGAACGAGTTAGCAAAAAAACTCGAAAACGCTATTTCCTCAACAGTTAAAGATATAGATAGTTTAACCCCGGATTTAGGTGGAAAAGGTAACATAGAGTCTATAAAAAATAAAATTATTTCATTTTTGAATTGAATGGTTGGTGATTTTTTTGAAAGATAGAATTTATAAGATAGTTATAAAGGTTGGTAGTAGTTCAATAGCCGATGAGAATGGAATAAATGTTGGTAAGATGAATAAAATCGTCGAGCAAGTGACTGAATTAAAGTTTAAAAGAAAAAAAGATATAATTATTGTTTCATCAGGAGCTATTGCCGCTGGCAAAAGTGAGTTAGGTTACCGTTATAAACCTTATTCTGTTTCTGAAAAGCAGGCTTGTGCAGCAGTTGGTCAAGGTGTGTTGATCTCTAAATATCGTGATCTTTTTGCAGTTAAAAATATTAAAGTGGCTCAAATACTTTTAACGGCTGACGATTTTTCTAATCGTCAGCGTTATTTAAATGCATACAATACGATGAATGCACTTTTAGAAAATGATGTAGTACCTATTGTAAATGAAAACGATACAGTAACGACAGATGAAATTAAATTAGGCGATAATGATGTTTTGTCTGCTCAAGTTGCAAGCTTGTTGGAAGCAGACTTATTGATCATTCTCTCGGATATTCCAGGATTATTAAAAAATTTAGGGAACCCGAAATCGCTGATTAATATTGTTGAAGAAGTTACCCCCGAGCTTGAAAATCTTGCCAACGGAAAGAGTGGCAAACTTGGTACTGGAGGAATGAGTTCAAAATTAAAAGCAGCAAAGATTTCCAATGCTTCAGGAATACCTTTAACAATTCTCCCATCTTACGAAGAGGGTATCATCACAAAAGCTGTTGATAATATTGAAAATACGAAGTTCAACATTGGTACAACCTTTTTACCTAAAGATAAAAAGATGAGCAAAAGGAAAAGGTGGATTCAGTTCAGCTTAAAGCCAAAAGGAGAATTGATTGTGGATAATGGAGCTCGCGAGGCACTTTTAAAAGGAAAAAGTTTGTTAGCGGTAGGAATTGTAAGTTTAACAGGAAATTTTTCCATCGGAGATCTGGTGATAGTCTCCAATAAAAAAGGAGAAAATATCGGAAGGGGTTTGGTAAACTATTCATCAAAGGAATTGAAAGAAATAATTGGTAAGAAAACCAATGAAATTCTTACGTTCAAAGACAACGTTGGTCCTGAAGAAGTAATACACAGGGATAATTTAGTTATAATGGAGGCAACGGAGGGATTTGAACCCTCGAATAACGGTTTTGCAGACCGCCGCCTTTGACCCCTTGGCTACGTTGCCAAATTGGCGGGGACGACGGGACTCGAACCCGCGGCCACCGGTGTGACAGACCGGCATGATAACCAACTTCACCACGTCCCCTTCAACTTCAAGTGTATTTTATCATATAATTCTTATTTTGTCTAGTCTATTCTATTCTTCGCTTGCTTCATCATCAGTGATGACTTCTTCTTTTTGTTCTTCGTTTGGGGTTACATTTTCACCTTCAAACTCTTCTTTTGATATTTCAACTATTTGTACTTTCTCTTTGATGAATTGGGCAACTTTTTCTCTTAATTTGTTCCACAGGATTTCATTTGATAGTTCGGGATTTGAGCTTATTATTTCCTGAGCGCGAGAGAAAGGTAAACCATACATAGTTGAGAAGTTCTTAATTTCTTGAGATAACTCCTCATTTCCTACTTTTATGTTGTTTTCTAAAGATATTTTTTCGATGACAACCATCTCTTTAATCCAATTTAAAGCACTCTTTTTGATTTCTTCTCTCAATTTATTTTCATCATTTTCAAATTTTTTTAAGTTTTCTTCGTATTTATCCTTGCTTTTTAGGTCGTTTATTGTCGAGTCAATATAATAATTTATGCTTTCTTCAGATATATCAATATCAACATAATTGGGTAACTCAGATAAGATATAGTTAATCACAAATTCATCCTGCCAATTTTTAACAGCTTCTTCTCCTTCTTTTTTCAGCATCTCTTTCAGGTCGTTCAATGTTTCTACTTCAATATTCAACTCTTTGGCGAAATTATCGTTCAATTCTGGAAGTCTTCTTGTATAAGCTTGTGCGATTCGCACTTTTTGAACCAATTTTTTGCCCTGGTCTTCTTTTTCTAATTCAAATTCGTTCCCGGATTTTTTCCCGAGAAGGTTTTTAACCAGCTCTCTTTCGTCATTTTCTCTTACTACTATTTCTTCTTCTTCATTGGACTTGATTATTTCACCGTTTTCGTCTACTAAATCATAATTAATTCTTACATAATCTCCATATTGTATTGGTTCTTCTTTTGGATCTAATATTGCGTTGCTCTCCAGTAAATCATTCAATCTTCTTTGAACAAAGTCTTCAACCACTTCTTTAGATTCAGGGATTTTAACCGTTATATTTTCAAATTCTGTTTTTGTAATTTCAGGATAGGTGTGAAGTAAAACTTCAAATTCTATGTGTTCCTCATCTTGAGCTTTTGATTCAACAATAATTGGGAAGAGTAAATTTTCTTCTTCTCTGATTTTGTGATCTAGCTCATGTTCGGCTTCTTCTAACAACATATTATTGAAATCGGGACCTAAACGCAACTTAATAACCTGTTTGGGGACTTTACCCTTTCTAAATCCTTCAAAGGTGTAATGCTGGTTAATTTCTCGAACGATTTGATCTTCTATTTTTTCAATTTCATCTTTAGAAAATTTGATAAGGTATTTCTTAACATTTTTGTCTTGACTAAGTAAAGTTTTTTCCATGATTCTTCCTCCTAATTTTGAGAAGTTTTCATCAAAGTTCAAAGTATTATACAATGAAAGAGAGGGAATTTGGTTAATTAAACGTCAATTTTTGTTTTTATAGTGTAAACATTTTTCATAACTCAACTTTTTATTTGTATAATATTTTTTTGGAAATTCTAATTTATTTGTGATACAATATTTCGACTCGAAATAGTATTTAGAGGTGAAAGTATTGATTGGACAGTTCCTTTTGAAAGATATTCCAATGATTTATGGCAGTCAAAATGATATTTATTCTTTTATCGAAGAACAAATAGGAAAAGAGAAGCTTTGGATAGTTACTTTAAATGCGTTGATGTATATGGAATATTTAAAAGGTAACGATTATTCTAAAGCCATTAGTAAAGCATCTTTTTCTATTCCCGATGGAGTGGGGATTGTCAAATTACTCAAAAAGAAAGGAATTGAGACGGAAAGGTGTCCCGGTATAGATACAATGAAGTATTTGTTAGAATTGTCTCAAATAAGTAATTATAGAATATTTTTACTGGGATCACAAGAGGATGTGGTTAAACAAGCATCTCAAGTAATTGAGAAAGAATTCAAGGTAAATATAGTTGGTTATCACCATGGATATTTTGATGCAAATGCTGAAGGAGAGGTAGTTCGAAAAATTAACGATAGTAAAGCGGATCTTCTTTTTGTAGGGATGGGAATTCCAAAACAGGAATCCTTTATTTTTCGAAACTATGAAACGTTACAAGCTAAGCTTATGATGGGGGTTGGTGGTAGCTTTGACGTATTTGCTGGAATAACAAAAAGGGCTCCTCTTTTCTTTCAAAAACTTGGATTAGAATGGTTGTATAGAATGTTTGAAGAGCCCCACCGATTCAAAAAATTACCCGATTTATTTAAATTTTATATGAATTTGTATAGAAATAAAGATTAATTATATAAATTCAACATTTAGACGTGAAATCTCTGAGGAAATATTCAGATAACAAGTGTAAGATGCCTCTGAGAAATTATCAGAAATATAAGTTCCATCTTCTCTTTGGTACATTCGTTCAAAATTTTTGAAGTTCAAATCTCCAACATGGTTCAATACTAAAGCGACATCCCCAGGCAATTTTATGTTTATCGCTGAAACTTCAGAGTCTACATCAACTGTGGTGTTATCCTTCTGAGAAGGTATCAAGGTGATTTTAGATGCGGTAGATTTGATTCTTACTTCTCTTGTTTTAATTTGTCTTAAATCAAAAAAAGCTACACTAACGTTCAGCTTCGCACGATAATTATAATTAATATTCTCATTTAAATATACAGTTATCTTTGCCCGTTCAGGTACTTTTACGTTGGATACTTTCAACTTGTTCAAAATATGGACTTTAGAAGAGTCATATTCTTGTTTAAAAGAATATATATCATTATCAATTACAGCTTTTACTTTTACAGGTGTCTCTATCTTAGAAGAGTCAATAGTTACAGAGCTCCAGTCTACATCTGTTGATAAATCAAGTGTGTCACCTATAAATTTAGGAGGAAGATTTTCAGATATGATCGATTTGTTAATCTTTAAGTGGGGCTTTCTAATATGGAACAGCCCTTTAAATCCAGCAGCAATAATATAAGATGCGATCATCAATAAAACCAGTTCCCAAAAATTTAATGAAGTGGGGAACAAATCAAATGTGTCTAGCAACAGTATTATTCCAAATATTAGACTTCCTAAAGTTCCTAAATTTCTCTTTTTGAAAAAATTTAATCCGTATCCAAGAAAAATCAATGTAAAAAAGAATTCTAACAAGTTAAAACTAACTAAGAATTCGTTGAGAATAACTGATAAAACAATTAAAATACCTAATGCGACTAATATTATTCTTCCTAGCATTATTACTCCCCCCTGTCCTTTAAAAATTTATCTGCAAGTTCTTCAGAGTAACCCAACTCTTTTAAAAGTTCTATTGCAAATGAACGTGATATTTTTCTCTCTTTTAATAAGGACAAAATCTTTTTTTCTTCAATAGTTAAGAATTCATCGTCTTGCGAAACATCTTCACCTTTTTCTTCTTCCTGCCAATCTATGCTTTTCCCCTGAATTTCTACTCCTCTAATACTAATATCTCCTGTCAGCACATTAATTTTTAAAACTCTTTTCTTTGGCATAGTAGAAGAATCATTATTTTGAACTAAATCGACGTTTGATCTTATAGATGATGAAAATCTGTGTATTGGAGCTTCTAAATAAATTTTCTCTTTTCCTTGAACTATTAGATCTATGTCACCGGAAGCAGTGTTTACGGTACAGTAAAAATCTTTATCTAGGGAATCTACGGAGATATCACCGCTCGCTGATTTAAAATTTGCTACTTTCACGATTGAATTTTTTATTGAGACATCACCGGAAGCCATACTTAACTTAAGATTTTCAATTTTAGAGTTTTGAATTAGAACATCGCCACTAGCCATGCTAAAATCACCATATGATATGTTTAGGTTGTGAATTTCAAAATCTCCCGAAGCTCCTTTTAAAATTAATTCATCCATCTCACTGTTACTTAAGTCGATACTTACATCCCCAGACCCGGTATCCACCCTTAAAGATTTCAAAGTTTTAGTTTGATTAGATCCTCTAATATCCACATCTCCTGATCGAGTTTTGATCGTTAAATTGTATAAGTTGGTAGAATCCAAGTCTGTTTCTATATCAGCTGAAGATAAGTCTAACGATATATTGTTAACTTGATCTCCTATGTACAAATTAATAGGTACTTCATGGAACATTCTAGAGAAAGAAAAGAACTTTGATAAGAAATCACCTTTTTCATAATCTATATCGATTGATACACTTGTACGATCTGATCCCCAGCTAGTTTCTACGTTGATGTCTTGATCTGCGTATTCGAGATATGTTGTTTCACCGTGGCAAATTTTTATTCTTCCATGAAAGTTTCGTGCCTTTATTTTTATCACTTTTACAACATTCAAATCAATCTTTTGCATTAAAAATCACTCCTTTTTATTTTTTGTACTTTTTTAATAATTCTTTTGCTTCTTCAGGGGTAATTTCTCCTTTTTCAATTTTTTCAAGAATTTCAAGTGTTTTTTCTCTACTTTCAATGTTTTCAGACTCGTATCCCATCGCTGTGGCGACTTCTTCTAATCTTGCTTTTGCCGTAGGATAAGAGATTCCAAGCTCTTTTTGTAATTCCGATAAATTTCCTCTAACCTTGATAAAAATCTTCAAAAAATTTAATTGTTGGTTTGTTAATTGAGCAAATTCCTCTAATTCAAAGTTACCAGTTATTTCAGTTCCACATTCTTCACATCGATATTTTACGATATTTAACTTCCCTCCACAAACAGGGCATTTGGATAAGCGGTATTTAGGCATATTAGGACCTCCTATTATTATTTTTTATGTTTTTTATGATATTTTGATAGTCTTTCTCGTTATTTTGAAAAAATTATAACATAAAACTTTAAAATTGTCAACTTTTAATAAAAAAATTTTTATTTTCTAAATAAAAAAATTAAACTTAATGGTTTCTAATATAAATTTTAAAAAAAGGGATAGGTATTTGATATAATCGATGATATAATACTTATTAGAATAATCGGGATGCAAAGAAAAATTTCACTTCGAGGAGGTCCAATCGTGGCAATAGATTCACCAAGTTGGTTAAAAAGTTCTATAATTTATGAAGTTTTTGTTAGAAATTATGGAAATGCTGGAACCTTCAACGATATATATAACGATATTGAACGTATTAAGGCTTTGGGAGCAGATATACTTTGGTTTATGCCTTTTTATCCCATCGGAAAAGTTGGTAGAAAAGGTACACATGGGAGTCCCTATTCAATAAAAGATTACGAAGAAATATCGAAAGAAATTGGTAATAAGAGGGATTTTAAAAGATTAATAGACAAAGCACATGATAACGGATTAAAAATAATGATCGATATTGTTTTCAATCACACCGCTATTGATTCGAAGCTAGCTGAAACACATCCTGAATGGTTTATGAAAGATCAAAACGGAAAATTAACTAGAAAGGTAGAAGATTGGAACGACGTTTACGATTTGGATTATGATAATTTAGATTTATGGGATTATCTAATAAATGTTTTAGATGGTTGGATTGATCTTGGTGTAGATGCTTTTAGATGTGATGTCGCTTCGCTAGTGCCTTTAGAGTTTTGGAAAAAATCTAGAGAACTGTTGAATCAAAAAAAGGAAATTATCTGGTTGGCTGAAACACTTGACCCGAAATTTATTCATGATCTCAGAACTAAAGGGTACGATGTTCACTCGGACTCTGAGGTATATCAAGCTTTTGACCTTACATACGATTACGATGGCTTCTATTATCTAAGGAGCTATTTTTCTGGAGAGAAAGATTTGAAGCATTTTTTTGAACATGTTTTTTTGCAGGAAACTATATTCCCAAAAAATTCTCTTAAGTTGCGTTTTTTAGAAAATCATGATAATCCTAGAATAGCATCCGTTTTAGAGGGAAAAAATAAGATTAAAAATTGGACTGTTTTATATAATCTTTTGCCAGGGGCATCTTTAATATATGCAGGCCAAGAATTAATGATGGAAAAACTGCCTAACCTTTTTGAGAAAGATTCAATCAAATGGGACAAAGGTGATTATGAATTTTTAAGTTTTTTCAAAAAAATCATTAAATTGACTAAAGAGATTAAATCTACTTGTAATCAATTCTCTCTTTGCGAGTTATCTGAGGGTATAGTAATGATAAAATGGAATGGAGAAGAGGAGGAATACATTACCATTTTGAATTTGGAAGATAGACACGGAAAAATACCAGTAGATTTTAATTTATATGGAACAGACCTTATAACGAATGAAACTGTTTCAATACAAAACTACTTTGTGATCAGCAAGTTACCTATGATTATAAAAGTCAGGTAAAACAGCTAATAATTCAAATAAACCTTTGATTGATTTAATGGAGGTAGATGAATGGGAATTTTTGAAAAGTTCAAAAATGGTTTAAGTAAGGCGAGAAACACCGTATTTAAAAATATCAAAACTATTTTTTCTGGTAAAGTTCTCGACGATGATGTTTTGGAAGAATTGGAAGAGATTTTAATAATGTCTGATATGGGTGTTGAAGTTTCTCATAAAATTTTGGAAGAGTTAAAAAGTAGGTATAAAAGTAATAATTCTCACAATGACCCGCTATTATTATTGAGGGATATTCTAGTGGAAAATTTACAGAAAGACGAAGTAGTTAGTGATTTTCAACAAAAACCCTATGTAATACTCATTGTTGGAGTAAACGGTAGCGGTAAAACGACAACTGCTGCCAAATTAGCAAAGATGTATTCTAAACAAGGTAAAGAAGTTGTTTTAGCTGCTGCAGACACATTTAGGGCAGCAGCAATCGAACAACTCAAAGAGTGGGGTAATAGGTTAAATACCACCGTGATAGCTCACCAAAAAGGTTCAGATGCCGCCGCTGTTGTGTATGACGCAATAACACATGCAAAGTCAAGAGGCAAAGATGTCGTGTTAGTGGACACCGCTGGGCGTTTACATACAAAAAGCAATTTAATGGATGAATTGAAAAAAATAAGGCGTGTGGTTGAAAGAGAAGTCCCAGGAGCTCCGCATGAAACTCTGTTAGTTCTAGATGGAACGACTGGTCAAAACGGGATTTCACAGGCTAAGGCTTTTAAGGAGGCTATAGACATAACGGGTATAGTTGTAACTAAATTAGATGGAACCGCCAAAGGGGGAATAGCTTTCGCTATAAACCATGAACTCAATATCCCAATAAAATTGGTGGGATTTGGAGAAAAAGAAGACGATTTACAAATTTTCGATCCGGTTTCTTATTGCAATGCTTTATTAGGGGTTGACGAAGTAATATGAAAGATTTTATTAGAGATTTTGCAGTCTGCCCAATATGTCAAAAAGAATTTTCTTTTGATAAAGTGGCCTCTACATCTATAAAGGTAAGTTCTTATGATCTCGATTTAAAACCTGAATATAGAGATGTTAATGTATCTCTGTATTCTTTGATTACCTGTCCCAATTGTAACTTTACTTTTCAAGAAAAAGATAAAGATTATATATATGAGTACTTAAATTCTCAAAATATTGAACAGGTTAAGTTGTTTTTGAGTAAGATAAATAAATTATCTCTTCCTGAAGTAGATAATTCTTCTTCAAAGTCTCACGAGTTTTATGCAACTCAACTTATGATAGCAGCCAATATTTACGCAATTTTGGGACTACCCAGTGAAGTAGTAAAAATTTTAATAAAATTCGCTTGGTATTATCGTGAACAAAATGAAGAAGAAAAGGAGTTAGGAATACTTTACTATTGTGGAAAGATAATTGAAAAGAACTATGAAACATTTTCAGAAGAAGATTATATATTTTCTTTGTTCTATCTGGGATATATAAACTATAGATTAAATAATAGAAAAGAAGCGGCGAATTTGTTTGATTATTTGGTGAAAAATTATAATAATCCTACAAATCCGTATTTAAAAGCTGCGAAATTTCTAAGGGGTGAATTAAAGTGAGGAAATTTTTTGGGATTTTTCTAATAGGTTTGGTATTTTTTCTATCGGGATGTACGGTTTTTCAACCTGCCTCTCAAGAAATTACTTTGCCAAGCGAAGACTTAGTGGCAATTCAAAATCAGTTGGATACTTTAAACGAGCGTTTAACTCAAATGGAAGAAAAATTTAATACTTTATCTGACGAAATTTATCAAATTTCAAAGAATAACAGTTATGCTTTTGATATGACAAAAAGCTTAAAAGATCAGTACACCAATATCGATAGCAGAGTGGTAACCTTGGAAAATTATCTATACGAAGGGCGAAGCTCTGAATCTATTGATAAACTTTTAGATTTGGATCAAAGAGTTCAAAGCTTAGAGAATCAAATTAACAATCTCTCTCTACAAAAGGTAAATAATTTTACAAACACTGATTTGGATCAAAGAGTATCTCAATTGGAAATTCAGATTTCAGAATTACAAAATGTTGTGAATAATATTCCTAAGAATGACCAAACAATCCTCTTAGATACGGTGAGTTCACTAACGGAAAAGGTTAATAATTTGGAGAAAAGTTTTCAAAACTCTGAATTTTACTTTTTGGAAAATGGAAATATAAAAGAACTTGTGCAACAAGAGGTAGATAAACTCAATTTAGAAAAATATGTTGAAAATATAGTTGATTATAAAACTGAAGAGACCGTTTCAAAATTTTATTATCAAAATCAGAGCGAAGATATACTGAATATTAAATCTTTAGAAAATACAGTTGCTTCTTTAGATAAGGAAGTTGAAAATTTAAAATATGACCTTCAGAAGGTTATTACTCAACCATCAAATTCATTAAACGAAAAATATCTGGGTCAAATACAAAATATTGAATTGAAGATAGATGAACTTTATAGATCTGTGGGGGATGCAGAAGTAAGTTATTTGTTTGAGAATTCAAACGAAGTAAGGTATCAAGTGAAATCAGGGGATACTCTAATTAGTATTTCAAACGCATTTAAATTAGGAAATAATGGTGTTCAAATTATCCTGCAAGCCAACAATTTACAATCCACAAATATTAAAGTAGGACAAGAATTAATCATACCAGTGAACAATATTGAAGAGTATATTAGATGGCCATTTTCTAAAACATCACTCTCCGAGTATGAAAAAATTGTTGTACGTTTTGGAGAAAGGAATGCTGCAGGAATTTCTAGTGGGATAGGAGTTTTGGTTCAAACCGAACAAGTTTATCCAGTTCTACCTGGTAGGGTAATTGAGACCGGAAAGTTAGCAAATAACAATTGGTATATAAAAATCGATCACGGAAATGCTATTATAAGCGTCATAGGGAATATAAAAACACCATATGTTGATGAAGGTAAATGGGTTGATTCTAATACTTCGTTAGGAATTGCTAACGCAGGGAGTATTGTAACAGTTGAATTGTGGAAGAATGGTGAACCTAGAGACCCATTGAAACTTTTCTACGACATGATTGGAGAATTCCAGGCAACGTACTACACAGAATGGGATGACAAACTTGTCTATTCTCCAACTTTTAGGCTAACAAAGTCTGGAGAAAAACCAACATCGTATAAAACAATTGCAGCAGATCCTGATGTCTTGCCTTTAGGAACCATAGTTTATATACCTGAATTATCGGATCTTCCCAATAACGGTTATTTTGAGGTTCAAGATACGGGAGCTAAGGTATTGGGTAATAAAATTGATATATATGTAAACGATGTGAGATTAGCTAATAATAGTTTACAGAATCTAACTATATATGTAGTTGGTAGAAAATCAAATGTATAAGAATTATAAAGTTAGTAAATCTATTAGAAGCTTATCTAAAGGGTGTTAATTAATTGAGGAAACGTTTATCTTAAAAGGAGGAATTAAATATGTCTCTTACTGTTAAAAGCAGTTATGCTTTAAGAGCTTTGTTTGAATTAGCTGTATTAGCCGAAGATGAAGGAAAAGAGAAAGTACCTATCAGCGAATTATCAGAAAGGCAAAACATACCAAAAGATTTTCTTGAAAAGATATTTATAGAATTACGTGATGCGGGAATAGTTAAATCTGTTAGAGGTAAATTTGGAGGATATGCTTTGGCAAAAAATCCAAAAGATTTACGTTTGAGTGAAATTATTCAAGTCTTAGATAAACCACTTCAATCTTTTGATTGTATTGTTGGCGAATGTTCGTTGGAAATAGAGTGTGCCGTTGAATTTGTATGGAAAAGGGTTAATAATTCTATTATGTTAGAGCTGAGTAAAATGACTTTGCAAGATATAATCGATTACGGAAGAAAAATTGCCAAGATCAAGATCGCTGAAAATGAAGGAGGTAGATTAAAAAAATTAAATGTCTAATAAAAAAGTATTAATGCTTATGAGTGGTGGGGTAGATAGCTCTGTCGCTGCCTATCTTTTGAAAGAACAAAATTATCACGTTATAGGGCTTCATTTCAAAACTGTAAGCGATGTTGTTTTCTCATTGATCCCAGAAAAAAAGAAGGTTTGTTGTAGCCCTTCAGATACACAAGATGCACTAAAAATTGCTGATAAGTTAGATCTTGATGATTTTCAGATTGTTGATATAAAAAAGGAATTTAAAGAAAAAATAATCGATTATTTCATAAAAACATATAAAGAAGGTAAAACGCCAAACCCTTGCATGTTATGCAACAGGTTTTTTAAATTTGGGAAGGCTTTAGAAATTGCACATAGCTATGGCGCAGATTGGGTTTCCAGCGGTCATTATTTAATAAAAGAGTATTCTAACAAGTATTCTACCTATATTATTAAAAAAGGTGTTGATCAATACAAAGATCAATCATATTTTTTATCTTATATAGACAAAAATACTCTTCCCAAATTGCACTTTCCATTGGGAAATATGTATAAAGTTGAAATCAGGGATATAGCCAACAAAATAGGCTTAAGTGTGGCAAATAAACCTGACAGTCAAGAGTTGTGTTTTATTCCTGATAATGATTATAGAAGATTTCTAAAAGAAAATGGAGTTACTACAGAAGAAGGAAAAGTTTACGATTTAGAAGGAAACGAAATAGGAACACACACAGGATACATGAATTACACTATTGGTCAGCGTTCTGGAATAAGCTACTATAAAAACGCAAATGTAAAACTGCATGTTTATAAAATATTTCCTCAAAAGAATGTTCTCATAGTTGCTCCTACTGAAGAAATGTATTCTAAAGAACTAATTGTACAAAATGTCAACTTTTTTGTAGATTTCAAAGAAATAGAAGGCTTTTGTAGAGTTCGCAAAAAAAGTGAGGAAAAGCCCGCAGTTGTTAAAAAAATTGCAGATCATACTTTAAAAGTAAGTTTTAAAGAGCCTATATTTGCCGTTACTCCTGGACAATTTGCAACAATTTATGATGAAAGCGGTGTTGTTTTGGCTTCCGGTGTAATCAATATTAAAGAAATGGGGGAAGTTTGATAATGGGAATTAGGGACGCAGCTTATCCAGGAAGTTTCGATCCAATAACCTTTGGACACGTTAATATAGTGAAAAGATCGATTGAAAGATTTGACAATCTGTATGTTGTTGTTGTGAATAATCCGAACAAAAAGTATTTGTTTTCTCTCCAAGAAAGGATTGAAATGGTAAAAAAAGATTTAGAGGATATACCAAATGTTATTGTTGAATCTTTTGACGGTCTGTTGGTAAATTACCTAAAAGAGAAAAAAATTTATAATTTAATAAGAGGCTTAAGAGCGGTCAGTGATTACGAGTATGAACTTCAAATGGCAAACGCGAATCATATGCTTTTTCCTCAGTTAGAAATTTTTTTTCTCATGGCTGATACTGATTTCTCTTATATTTCTTCATCTATGATAAAAGAAATTGCATCTTACAACGGAGATGTTAGTAAGTGGGTTTCTAAGTTCGTCGAATTGAAGTTAAAAGAAAAACTATTAAAAAAATAGTAATAAAACAATAATTTTCTTATTTTAATATTCAATTAATTGTGTTAAAATAAATTAGTTTTAGCCAACGGTTGAGATTTCAAATACTCAAATTTATTAAACATTAATAATAAGCATTAGGAGGTATTATAAGTGGACGTATCAATTGAAAAGATAAAGAATCTTAGAGCTTCAACAGGGGCAGGAATGTTAGATTGTAAAAATGCTTTGGAAGAGGCTGATGGAGATATAGATAAAGCCGTAGAAATCCTGAGAAAGAAAGGTGCCATAAAAGCTGCTAAAAAAGCCGGAAGAGTCACCAACGAAGGTATCGTGTATTCTTATATTCATCATAATGAAAAGATAGGTGTTCTTCTATTATTAGGATGTGAAACTGATTTTGTGGCAAGGACTGAGGATTTCCACGATTTAGCTAAAAAGATTTCTTTACAAATTGCTTCGATGAATCCAAAATGGATTTCAAGGGAAGATGTACCTCAAGAAATTATCGATAAAGAAAAAGAAATTTACCTTGAAGAGTTAAAAAATTCCAACAAGCCTGAGAATATTAAAGAACAAATTGTAGAAAACAAATTAGGAAAATTCTACAGTGAAAATTGTCTTCTTGAACAAGAATATGTTTTTGGAGAAGGGGAAAGTATCAAAGACATTATTGATTCGATGATTGCTAAGGTAGGAGAAAATATAACAGTGGATAAATTTGCAAGATTTGCAATTGGTGAATGATAAAAAGGTGGAGTCTTCCGCCTTTTTGCTTTATTTATGGAGTATAAAATTTTTCTTTCAACTATAAGGCTGCATGCTCTTATTTAAAAGGAGGCCCTATGTACAAAAGAGTACTATTAAAATTAAGTGGGGAAGCTTTGAGTGGTGAAAGTGAAAAAGGATTTTCTGAACAAATGTTAACATATCTGGTGAACGAGATCAAGAAAATCCACAGTTTAAATATAAAATTGGGTATAGTTACAGGAGCTGGCAATATTTTTAGGGGGAAAGAGCTGAAAGATTTCCAAATTCAAATGGCAGATCAATTAGGGATGTTGGGCACCGTCATTAATTCACTCTATCTTAAAAATCTCTTCGAAAAGAATGGTTTGAAAAGTATTATAGTTTCTCCAATTGTTAATTTACCCTCTGTATTGCCACTTAAATACGATTTTATTGAACAATATTTTGAAGCTGGTTATATTGTCTTATTTGGTGGAGGAACATCAAACCCTTTGTTCACTACTGATACCGCTGCCGCATTGAGGGCGATAGAAATGAATGCAGATATACTTGTAAAAGCTACCAAGGTTGATGGGATATACGATAAAGATCCAAAATTATTCGAAGATGCCAAAAAATACAATAATATAACGTATGAACAAGCGATTAAAGAGCAAATAAAAGTTATGGATACAGAGGCTTTTTCAATATGTGAAAAAAATAATCTTTCAATATTGATTATCAATTTTTTCAAAGAAGGAAGCTTGCTTAAAGCTGTTGAAGGAGAGAATATAGGTACAAAAGTCGATCACTAACAAATTCTTCTTCAAGCATGAGTTCTATTCGAGGTTTAACGAAATATTAAATAATAAATTTCTGGAGGTGTTTTTTAGATGGAAAAGTTTTACGATGAAATAGTATCAGTAAAAGCAAGAGAGGTATTGGATTCGAGGGGAAATCCAACCGTTGAAGCAGAGGTAACTTTATCTACAGGTGTAACTGGTTCAGCTATTGTTCCTTCAGGTGCTTCAACAGGTAAATTTGAGGCTTTAGAATTAAGAGATGGTAATAAAGATTATTACATGGGAAAAGGTGTTACTAAAGCCGTGAACAACGTAAACAACATTATTGAGCAAGAGGTTGTTGGATTGAATGCCTTTGATCAAGTAAACGTTGATAGAGTGATGCTGGATTTAGACGGAACAGAAAACAAAGAAAATCTTGGCGCTAATGCAATATTAGCTGTTTCTATGGCAGCGGCAAGAGCTGCAGCTAACTCCTTGGGACTACCTCTTTATAAGTATTTAGGAGGCGTGAACGCCAAAGTTTTGCCCGTACCAATGATGAATATAATAAACGGGGGACAACACGCCGATAATAATCTCGATATTCAAGAGTTCATGATTATGCCTGCTGGATTTAATTCATTTAAAGACGCCTTGAGGGCAGGGGCTGAAGTCTTCCACAATTTAAAAAATATTTTGAAAAAAGAAGGGCACATAACTTCTGTTGGAGATGAAGGTGGTTTCGCTCCGAATTTAAATTCCAATGAAGAAGCTATAAAATACATAATTAGAGCCATACAAGCTGCTGGTTACGAACCTGGTAAACAAATTTTTATCGCCATGGATGCCGCAGCTTCAGAGTTTTACAATGAAGAAACAAAGAAATACTCTGTTGATGGAAAAGAAATGAGTGCTGCTGAATTAGCCGAATATTATATATCGTTGATTGATAAATATCCTATTAAATCATTAGAAGATCCTTTCGATCAGGATGACTGGGAAGGTTACTCTGAGTTCACCGCAAAAGTGGGAGACAGGGTACAAATAGTTGGTGATGACTTATACGTTACTAATGTTAAAAGATTGCAAAAAGGTATAGATTTAAAGGCTACAAACTCTATTTTGATCAAATTGAATCAAATAGGGAGTGTAACCGAGACTCTAGACGCCATTGAATTAGCCTATAAAAATAATATGACCGCCGTTGTATCTCATCGCTCAGGAGAAACGGAAGATTCTTTTATTGCCGATTTGGTAGTAGCTGTAAATGCAGGTTTTATCAAGACTGGCTCACTTTCTAGAACCGATAGAATAGCGAAATATAATCAATTGTTAAGAATCGAAGACGAGCTTGGTTCAACTGCACAATATAGAGGCTTGAATGCTTTTTATTCAATTAAAAAGTAATAAATATTCAATTAACTAAAAAAAACCGGTGATTTATTATTTCACCGGTTTTTTTAATAGATATATTTGTTATAATACTTGAACGAAATTAATTTTATCATACAAAATCAATCCTTTTCACTAAATAATCTTTTTCCTCCAATTTTTCTATGAGATACTGGGTTTTCAATTTAAAATACGCAGAGTTATTCTCCAATTCAAAACTTATATAAATTTCCTTCTCAAAACTTTGTATATTTGCATCTATAACCCCAAAGTTATTAGTCAAAAGAATTAAATTCAACTTTTGGTTCATTGCCTCTTGCTGGTAATTTTTTGAATTGTTTTGATATTCTCTATCAATTGCTAAAAATATAGGCATCCCAAAGATAGAAAAAAACATCAGTGGTGTTTTTATTTCTAAGCTAAGATTTTTAATAGTTAGGTAAGAATTTAATGTTTTATCCACTATGTTATGTTTTATAGAAGTTTTGGATTCATATTTATTAAGTAAACTATTCTTATCTTCTTCCTGCAAGGTTAATAATTCTTTCATTAATCTTATCTCATTCTTAGAGAAAAAATCTAAATTATCCTTTTTAGAAATATAGGCTCTTATCATATCAACAATTTTGACCGCAGAGTGAGAAGGTGATAAAACGGAGTTTAAGTTATCTTTAAAAGATTTTAGAAGTGAATTTACTATTTTTTCGGTTAGTTTTTTAAAAGAAGTAAACTCGTGGGGTTCTAAATTATCAAATTTTAATTTTTTTAATTGTTCGTTTAAAGTTCGAGAAAACTCTGCGAGCCATACCGACGCTTTAATATTTTGGGTTTCAGTGAAGTTAGGAGATTTAAGGTTAACGGCATCAATATTTTTAAAGTTTGGAAATTTCAAACTTAATTTTATGCTGTCTTTTGATGCCTCCCCCAAATATTTCATCTTAATTGGAGCATCCATATTATGTGTTTTATCTTGAAAAGTTAAATTTACCCTAACACCTGTTTGAAAATTTTGAGTGCTTTGATTTTCTAGAAGGAAAAGAAAATTTCTAACTCCAACTACAACTAAATTATTCTTAGAATAGAGAACTGTTCCTACGAATCTATTAATATTATTTTTTTTAGCGTAATCGTATAAAAAGGAATTATTTTGAGAAAGGATTAAACTCAACAAATTGTCATACATTTTTATTACCTACTCTTCAAGATCATCAAACAAACCCATTTCCAAAGATTTTTTAACAGATTTATACCGTTTGATTTTTGAAGTAACCAACTTCTCCGAAGTAAGCAATTTCTCTTTCATCATTATGTATCTAACTTTATTGGGGGCAGTGAAGTACCAGTTGTTAAAAGACGAAGAATATTCAGGCACGTTTATTTTGTATTTTGTTCCGATTACCGCTCTTGACTCTATTTTTTCTATAGCTTTAATTTTTTTAAAATAAGTAATTGCATTTTGTGTTCTTCCAATGCTAATGTTCAAATTTGAAGCTATTTCACGCACACTGGTATGGGTAACTGTATGATCGTATCCAAGTCCGTAGCTCATGTTGTACAAGTATAAATATACCTTTGCAAAAGACGACGGGGTTAGTTGCAAAATATACATAAGTACCTTTTCTGGTATTTGAATAAAAGGTCTTACAGGTCGATATTCAAACAAATTTACGTTAGTATCTTTTTCCCCTCTCGTTCTAGGCATTAGCTTTTTTCCTCCCATTCTTCTTTACCTATAATTTCCGCGTTTTCTAAGGTGTATTCTTTTAATTTATAATTCCTATCGAAAGTGGCAGAAAGGTGTATTCTGTTAAAACATTTTGAGCCAATATATTCTTTATTTATTTTGTACTCCCCTGTATCGTAATCCGTAATAAAATCGTAGCCTTTTCTAAGATAACTTCTAAATTTCTCTCCACATTTTGAACATTTGAAATATATAACTAATGCATTTTTTTCATCGTAAAAAACATTGTTATTAGAGGTTTTTGAATTATCTGACTTATTTCTTTTAAAAAAGTTAAACATTACGACTGTCCTCCTTTTCGAACAATTAAATTATTTTTAAAACTGTACAATTACTTCTCAATCTATATTGAGATTATATCATAATTTATACGTTAAGTTAAATATATCAGATTATGGGGAATTATAAAAAAATAACAGGAAGTAAAAACGATTAAACCCATTAATCTATAAAAAACTTTACTTGCGAATAAAGCAAAACTAAAGTATAATTAAAGTTAATGTTTAAGTAAAAATCCTATTCATTTTCAAAGGGGTGATTATTAATGGGAGATAGCACAGAAAAGACTACGGAAGAAGAAAAAGGAACAGAAGTTTTATACAAACTTGAAGACAAACCTCCGTTTTATGCAACGGTTGTTCTGAGTATTCAGCACATGTTAGCTATGTTCGTTGGTATCATTACTCCACCTTTGATAATCGCGGGGGTAGTGGGCTTGGATCCTCTAGAAACGGGATATTTCGTCAGCATGGCTTTGATTATTTCCGGGGTAACTACTTTTTTTCAAGTAAAACAATTAGGACCTTTTGGTAGCGGTCTATTAGCAGTACAAGGGACAAGTTTTACATTTGTTCCTATGGCGATTGTCGCTGCAAACTTAGGGGGGTTACCTTTAGTCTTAGGTATGGCACTTATTACGTCCCCGGTTGAGATGATTTTGAGTCGGTTTTTAGCTCAAACTCGCAAGATATTCCCTCCTGTAGTTTCTGGTACAGTTGTAATGTTAATAGGTTTAGGGTTGATAGAAACAGCCATAACCGACATTGGTGGAGGAGTTGGAGCTATTGATTTTGGGAATGTGCAAAATTTAGCCATAGCTTTGTTCGTATTAATAATCATAGTGATTGCAAATATATATGGCAAAGGCATCATAAAAGCTGGGGCGGTGGCTATTGGTTTAGTTGCAGGATATCTGGTTGCAATACCGTTGGGTATGGTGGATTTTGCTCCGATTGTAGAAGCTGGATGGGTAACAGTCCCTATCCCATTTAAATATGGGCTATCATTTAATTGGGCACTTATCATTCCTTGGATTTTAGCATATATTATTACTACAATTGAAACAGTAGGTGATTTGACAGCTATTGCTGAAGTTAGTGGCGAACCAATTGAAGGCAAAATTCACGATGAAAGATTAAAAAGAGGAGTTTTATTGGACGGTGTAGGGAGTGCTTTAGCAGCTGTTTTTAATACTCTTCCTAACACAACTTTCAGTCAAAATACTGGAGTTATTCAATTTAGTAAAATTTCTAGTCGAGTCGTTGGCTACGGTGTGGCAATTGTTTTGATACTATTAGGTGTCTTTCCTAAAATTGGTGCTTTAGTAAGCGTTATGCCTAAACCTGTTTTAGGAGGTGCTACTATAGCTCTCTTTGGAATGGTAGCGATGGCAGGTATGAAAATTGCAACAAAAGGTGGACTAAGCGATAAAAAAATGTTTATATTAGCTTTTTCTTTAGCTTTGGGATTGGGAGTTACATTTAGGCCCGACATAGTGAACCAATTACCAGAATGGATGGCTGTTGTCTTTTCTTCTAACATTACTGTTGGATTTTTAACCGCTTTTATTTTAAACCTTTTGATACCAGAACCAAAAAAGGAAAAGAATGGATATAAAGCCTAAGTTTACTTATTGCCACTTATGAATAAAGTTGATTATTCATGATTATTCCCGTTTATTGTTCTTTATAGACAACTAAAAAAGATTAATTTGATTTATCAATGAAAATCAAATTTTATTATTTGGTCAAAAAGATGTATAATAATAACTTAACGAAGAAAAAAGGCTTTGATCTTGAAAGTACATCACTGTGAAGCCTTTTTGATTCCAAGTATGAGAACATATCTAAAAAATATTTAAAAGACCTAGGAGGAATAAGATGATAGATTTTACTATGGACAAAGAGGTACTCGAAAAAGCAGTAGAAAGGGCTATAGAGAATAATATTATTATACCTACCTTTGCACAGATGCGAGATCCAGCTTTGATTCCTGATAAAATCAAACAACAGCTAAAAAATATAGGTTTATGGGATGTTAATTCATACAACTTATTTAGAATTACATGGAAAAACGAACCAGTTCCAAAAGGTGGTTTATATGGTGATGTAAATTACTTTGAGTTACCATCTGAATTAACGGGCGTTAAAGCTCGAATCGTGGCATTGGTAGGTAAATGGTTCCCAACCGGCTCCCACAAGGTTGGTGCCACCTTTGGGTGCCTTGTACCAAGGCTTGTAACCGGTCAATTTGATCCTACTACTCAAAAAGCCGTTTGGCCTTCAACAGGAAATTATTGTCGCGGAGGAGCTTATAACGCCCAGCTTTTAGGATGTGAATCCATAGCTATATTGCCTGAAGGTATGAGTAGAGAAAGATTCGAATGGTTATCAAAAGTTGCGGGGGAAGTAATAGGAACACCCGGAAGTGAGAGTAACGTAAAAGAGATATTCGATAAATGTAATGAATTAAAGTCTACTCACGACAATATTGTTATTTTCAACCAGTTTGATGAAATGGGCAATCGTTTGTGGCATTATGTAGTTACCGGGCCTGCTATGGAAGAGGTGCTGCAAAAAATTATGGGGGAAAAAGACAGATTGGCAGGAACCGTCCTCACTTCAGGATCTTCTGGAACGTTGGGTTCAGGAGAATATTTAAAATCTAAGTACCCAAATAGTAAATTAGCTGTCTCAGAGGCACTGCAGTGTCCCACTTTATTATACAACGGATTTGGTGCCCATCGAATTGAGGGCATAGGAGATAAACATGTGCCTTGGATTCATAACGTTAAAAATACCGATATGGTTATGGCAATAGATGACAATGATGCTATGAATTTAATAAGGCTTTTCAACGAACCTGAAGGGAAAGACTTTTTAAGAAAACAGGGAGTCTCTTCGTCGATAGTAAATAATTTATCTTTACTGGGAATCTCTTCTATTGCAAATGTTCTTTCTGCTATAAAATTTGCCAAATACTACGAATTAACAGATAAAGATGTTGTGATGACCGTATTCACTGATTCAATGGAATTATACGATTCTAGGCTTAAAGAGTTACAAGAGCAAAAAGGTAAATATTCTGAACAGCAGGCTGCTGTAGATTTTGAGAAGCATCTAATGGGGGTAAAAACAGACTTTATTCAGGAACTGAGTTATTATGATAAAAAAAGAATACACAATTTAAAATACTATACTTGGATAGAACAGCAGGGTAAAGAATTAGAAGAATTGAACGAGCAATGGTACAACGATGAAAAATATTGGGGTAATGCCTTTGAAATTGCAGACAAAATCGATCAATTAATAAATGAATTTAACAAAAAAACGGGATTATTAGGCTAAATTGGAGGGGAGAAAACTGAAATATGTAAAAGATTTGGTTTGTATTTCTTGTGGGGAAAAATACGAAGCTTCACCAACACAATATCTTTGCCCAAAATGTGGAGAAAAAGGTATTTTAGATGTTGAATACGATTACGAAAAGATAAAAAAAGATTGGAATAAGCAAGATTTAAAAGCAAATCCTGATCCATCTATATGGAGATATTCACCACTCTTACCTATAGAACCTAACACCCCTAAACCCCCTTTGAAGATTGGAGGCACACCTTTATACAAAAGTGATGTTATGGCGAAACTGTTAGGTATAGAAACCCTTTACATTAAAGATGATGGTTTAAATCCAACAGGATCTTTGAAAGATAGGGCTTCAGCTATAGCTGTTGTAAAAGCACAAGAGGCAGGCATGAACATCGTTGCCTGCGCTTCTACTGGGAACGCTGCCTCTTCGTTGGCGGGGAACATAGCATCTATGGGAAATGAAATGAAGGCTGTTATTTTTGTTCCCTCGCGAGCCCCAATTGGAAAAGTTACTCAGCTATTGGTTTTTGGAGCTTTAGTTTTATCAGTAAAGGGGTCTTATGAAGAAACTTTTTATCTATCACAACAAGCTATTGATAAGTGGGGCTGGTATAACAGAAACGCTGCGATAAACCCCTACTTAGTTGAAGGTAAAAAAACTTCTTCAATTGAAATCGCTGAACAATTAAATTGGGAAATGGTTGATTGGTTAGTTTACTCCGTGGGTGATGGCTGCACAATAGCAGGTGCTTGGAAAGGTATGTATGATTTAAAACAAATAGGATTCATCGATAAACTACCAAGGCTATTAGGGGTGCAATCTGAAGGCTGTGCGCCAATTACTCAGGCATTTAAAAGCGATACAGATCTTGTTCCAGTTCCCGAAAATACCATCGCTGATAGCATTGCTGTTGGAAAACCTCGAAATTATATAAAAGCTATTAAAGCAGTTAAAGATTCAAATGGTGATATGATCAATGTAACAGATGATGAAATACTAAATATGATAAAAATTTTAGGAAAGAATACTGGCATTTTTGGTGAACCTGCAGGAGTTGCAGGAGTGGCTGGTATAAAAAAAGCTGTTGAAAACGGCATAATCAAACCTTCTGAAAGTGTTGCGGTTGTTGTTACTGGGAACGGTCTGAAAGATATTAAAAATGCTGAAAAAGCAACGGGCGCTCCTTTGTCTTTAGATCCGAATTTAAATGAATTATCTCAACTATTAGAAAAATATAATTTTAAATAACTTATTAAATAGTTGAACGAGATTTATTTCTATCATAAAAAAAACAGCAATAAGCAATAAAACTATCAGATAAAAGGGGGTTCATTAAAATATATGAATTACCAACAAATACTATCAAAAGCCAAGGAATACAAAAAAGACATGACCAGATTTCTTAGGGACATGATTGCTATTCCAAGTGAAAGTGGAAATGAAAAAGATGTTATTTTAAGAATTAAAGAAGAGATGGAAAAAGTTGGTTTTGACAGAATAGATATTGATCCAATGGGGAACATTTTAGGTTACATTGGCCACGGAAAACACTTAATAGCTATGGATGCTCATATAGATACAGTAGGTATTGGAGATATAAATTTATGGAATTACGATCCTTATAAAGGTTACGAAGACGATGAAATTATCGTTGGGAGAGGAGCTAGTGATCAAGAAGGTGGAATGGCTTCTATGGTTTACGGAGCTAGGATTATAAAAGATTTAGATTTATTTGACGATTATACGCTTCTAATTACTGGAACAGTTCAAGAAGAAGATTGTGAGGGACTTTGTTGGCAATACATAATTGAAGAAGATAAAATCAAACCCGAATTTGTCGTTATTACCGAACCAACTTCGTGTAATATATATAGAGGCCAACGTGGGCGGATGGAAATAAAAGTTTCTACGCATGGTGTTAGTTGCCACGGTTCAGCACCTGAAAGAGGAGACAATGCTATTTATAAAATGGCGGATATTGTTAAAGAGTTACCAGTACTACATACTTGTTTAAAAAATGATGATTTTTTAGGAAAAGGTAGCTTGACAGTTTCCGAAATTTTCTTCTCTTCTCCTTCTAGATGTGCGGTTGCAGATGGTTGTTCTATATCCATAGATAGGAGATTGACTTGGGGAGAAAGTTGGAACGATGCTTTAAAAGAGATTAAAAATTTACCTTCATCCGAGAAACATAACGCTGATGTGGAACTTTACACCTATGAAAAACCATCCTACACGGGATTAATATATCCAACACAAGCATATTTCCCAGCTTGGGTATTACCAGAAGATCATCCTGCTTGTAAAACTCTCAAAGAAGCGTATCAAAACTTATTTGAGAAAAAACCGTTGGTAGACAAGTGGACTTTTTCCACCAATGGTGTTTCCATAATGGGAAGATATGGAATACCTTGTATTGGATTTGGTCCTGGCCATGAAGATCAAGCACATGCTCCCAACGAAAAAACATGGAAAAGTGAATTGGTGAAGGCCGCTGCAATGTATGCATGCATACCTAAGTTGTATACTCAAAAATACTTGTAAAAGGAAGGATTACGGTGTTAATCAAAAACGGTATCGTAGTTACTGCCACAAAAACTGAAAAAAAAGACATTAGAATATTGGACGAAAAGATAAAACAAATAGAATCTAACTTAACTCCTTTTATGGATGAAGAGGTAATAGATGCAAGCGGAAAGTATGTTTTCCCTGGAATTATAGATAGTCATACTCATTTTAGTTTGCACGCTAGAGGTACAACCAGTATAGATGACTTCTACTGGGGAGGGCGATCAGCTGCTTTAGGTGGAGTAACTACACACATAGATTTTGCTGATATGGAAGCTACGTCTTTGATGAAAGGATTAGAAAATAGATTAGAAGAAACTAGAGATTCCGTGATTGATTTTCATTTTCATATAGTTATTAACAACAACTTCAACCCACTTAAGCAAAATCATCAGCTTAGAGAGATTAGAGATTTTGGAATATCTAGTTTAAAAGCATTCACTACCTACAAAAATATATATATGCTGTCTTCTGACAAATGGGAACCTTTATTTAAGGCAGCTGGAGATAATGACTTAATAGTAGCTGTTCATGCTGAAGATAATGAAATTATCGAAAAAAATATTGTGAAATTCCAAAAAGAAAATAAATTAGATGCTCAATATCATCCAGATATTAGACCAAGTGAAGCTGAGCAAAAGGCAGTTAAAAAAATTTGTGAGATTGCTCATAAAACTAATGCTTCGCTATACATAGTACATCTTTCATCTGAAAAAGGTTATCAGGTAGTTAAAGAGTATAAAAATCTAAAAAATTTTAAATTGTATGTTGAAACCACACCTCACTATCTCTTATTAACAAGAGAATTATTAAAAGGTCCTAAAGCCAGTTTTTATTTTATGACTCCTCCATTGAGAGAAAGTCAAGATAACGAAGCTTTGTGGGAAGGAATTCAAAAAGGCTTGATAGACGTAATTGCCACAGACCACTGCGCTTACAATGCAGAGCAAAAATCAATGGGTAAAAATTCATTGGATATATTTCCTGGTATTCCTGGAGTGGAAACACTTCTTGCTTTGACATATACATATGGGGTAAATAAAGGTTTAATTTCTATAAACAGGTTGGTTGAACTCCTTTCCACTAATCCAGCAAAAATTTTCAAACTGTATCCACAAAAAGGAACAATAGCTATAGATTCTGACGCTGATTTAGTTATTTTCGATCCAAATTTAAAGGAAGTATTAAATAGTTCTAACACTCATTCGAAGGCAGCATACACTCCTTTTGAAGGATTTGAAGTGGAAGGACTTCCCATAACAACCATTTTAAGAGGAAAAGTAATCGTAAAAGATAGAAATTTCCTAGGAGAAAAAGGTTTTGGAAGGTTTATAAAAGCTATATAATTATATTGGAGGAGATAAGATGAATACACTTTTTAGGGGAAAGGATTTTATAACTACACAAGAATGGAGTAAAGAAGAATTAGAAACTGTTTTTGAATTATCTAATGAGCTTAAAATGAGGTTTGCATTAGGAGAACCTACGGATCATTTGTTAAGATCAAAAACTATCTTTATGATGTTTTTCGAACAATCTACACGAACTCGAAATTCTATAGAAGCTGGCATCACTCAACTGGGGGGACATGCTCATGATCTGACCCCGGATAAGATGCAACTTTCTCATGGTGAATCCGCAAAGGATACTGCTATTGTCTTGAGTCGATTCGGTCATGCCATAGCGATAAGAAACTGTTTCTTTGGAATTGGTAACAATTACATGAGAGAGGTTGCAAAATATGCGGATGTACCTGTTATTAACCTTCAAGATGATTTCTACCATCCTCTACAAGGTTTAGCGGATTTGATGACAATAAAAGAAAAATGTGGTAATGATCTTAGAAATATTAAAGTCACTATATCTTGGGCTTATGCAACATCCCATGCAAAACCTTTGTCTGTACCTCAAACGCAAGCATTACTATTTACAAGATATGGAATGGACGTAACTATCGCTCACCCAAAAGAATTTCCACTTATGCCTGAACTCATGAAACAAGCAAAACAAAACGCAGAAAAACATGGTGGAAGTTTAAAGTTCACAAACGATATGGATGAGGCTTTCGATGGAGCCCAAATTGTAATTCCAAAGAATTGGGGTGGATTTTTAGGAGTTGAAGATCCTGATACAGATGAAGGTAAAAAACAGATGAAGGAAAATCTTGAAAAACACAAAGATTGGATCTGTGATGAAAGAAGAATGTCTTTAGCCGATAAAGATGTCCTTTATATGCACGCGATGCCCGCAGACAGAGGCAAAGAAGTAACTGATTCTGTTATAGATGGTCCTCATTCTATAATATATGATGAAGCGGAAAATCGTTTACATACAGCAAAAGCAATCATGGCTTTGACTATGGGAGGAAGGCCTTGATCATTATTTGGAGGTGAACAATCATTTTTAAAACTGTTAATCAACCAAAAAAGAGAATAGACGCATACGAAAAGGTTACTGGAAAAGCTAAATTTGCAGATGATCTAGAATTTCCAAATATGTTGTATGCGAAGGTTCTGAGAACTAAGTATCCTTCGGCGAAAATATTGAACATAAACTTAGATGAAGCCGAAAAAATTCCTGGGGTAAAAGCAATTATTACCGCAAAAGATATACCAAATAACGAATTTGGTGTTATTATCCCAGACCAACAAGTTTTAGCTAAAGAAAGGACTTATTTCATAGGTGATGGAATAGCCTTGGTCGCTGCAGAAACTCCTGAGACAGCAAAAAAAGCGGTTGAAAGTATAAAAGTAGAATACATGGAGCTCCCTGGAATTTTTGATCCATTAGAGTCTAGAAATGCACCAACTATCCATGAAGATAAAGATAATAATCAGGTCATTCACCATAAACTTAGAAAAGGCGATGTAGAAGAAGGATTTAAAAGATCTGATGTAATTTTGGAAAGAGAGTATCAAACCCAATTTGTTGAGCATGCATATTTAGAACCTGAGGTTGTAATTGCCGTTCCTTATGAAAACAACAGTGTGGTTACTATATATGGGTCTATACAAAACCCTTTTGCTTGTCGTAACGCAGTTGCCTCTGTTCTTAAAATCGGATTCAACCAAGTTAGAATAGTTCAAAATCACATAGGAGGTTCGTTTGGTGGTAAAGATGAAGTAATTTCTTCTATGGCTGCTCGAGCTGCTGTTCTAGCTTTGAAAACGAATAGACCTGTAAAATTAAAAAATACTAGGGAAGAATCAATTATCGAAAGTTATAAAAGGCATCCTTACAAACTGAAATACAAAGTCGGAGCAACAAAAGATGGCCAGTTACTGGCTATGGAAATTGAGGCAATCGCGGACAGCGGAGCTTACGCCTGCCAAACTCCATTTGTTACCTGGAGGTCTGTGGTTCAAGCTACTGGTCCTTATGAAATTCCAAACGTTAAGACAGATACTTTTGGATACTATACCAACAATGTATACACTGGAGCCATGCGTGGATACGGTTCTCCTCAAGTTATATTTGCCAATGAATCTCTAATGGATGAATTAGCTCAAGAACTTGGGATGAATCCCTTGGAACTTAGATTGAAAAATATTTTTCACGATAATTCTGTAACAGCAAGTGGCCAAAAACTTGATAATCACAAAGTCAGTCTCGGAGAAGTGATTAAAAAGGCTACCGATTCGATCAATTTTTTAGAGAAATACAAAGAATACAGTAAGGAACAAAAAGGTGATAAACGGAAAGGAATAGGAATGGCTATAAGTTATAGAGGCTGTAGTTTAGGAGCAGAAGCTGTGGATGCCGCTGGTGTCATATTATCCATACAAAAAGATGGAACATTATATTTCTATAGTGGTTTGGCTGAAAACGGACAAGGTCTTAAAACAGCCTTCTCTCAAATTGTAGCCGAGGAATTAGGAATAGATATTGAAAAGATCAACTTTATGGTCGTTGATACTTTGATATCTCCAGATAGCGGTTCTACGGTGGCTTCTCGTGCGACATTGGTTGGTGGGAATGCAACGCTAGATGCCGCTAAAAAGCTCAAGAAGAAATTAACTGATTTTCTTATAGAAAAATATAATTTATCCCACAAAGAATTAATATTTAAAGACAATTCGATTTATACTCCAAATCAAATAAAATTAATGTCTTTCGATGAAGCTGTTTCCAGTGCATACAACTCTGGCGTCTTTTTATCTTCATATGGTTGGTACAAATCACCTGAGATAAGTTGGGATGAAGAAACAGGGCAAGGGAGACCCTATTTTACATATGTTTATGGATGTCAGATAGCAGAAGTTGAAGTTGATATCAGCACTGGTGAGATAAAAGTTTTGAAAATGGTAGCTGCTCATGATGTTGGAAGAGCTATCAATCCTGCAAGCGTTCTTGGACAATTTTATGGTGGGATATCAATGGGCCTTGGATACGGAATCATGGAAGAGTTGGATACAGACGAGGGATACATCAACAACACCAATTTTGACGAATATTTGATACCCACAGTAAAAGATATGCCAGATATAACTCCCATTATAGTTGAAAACCCTGATCCTAGTGGGCCTTACGGAGCAAAATCCGTAGGAGAGCCCACCTTAGAATTAGGTGCTGCTGCTATAGCTAACGCTGTTGCCCAAGCAACAGGAAAAAGAATAAGATCCTTGCCCATAAACTTAGAGAAAATTGTTGTAGGTCATTCTTTGAAAAAAGGAAGGAAGAAAAGATGATTGAATATGATTTTTTAATTGCTAAAGATGTTGATTCTGCTTTAGAATATTTGCATAAATATGAAAATATAAAGGTATTAGCTGGTGGAACTGATATACTGGTAGATATACATAAAGAAAGTCCAAGATTAGAAAAATTTGATTATATATTGGATATTTCTAATATCAAAGGTCTTCAATATATAGATGAAATGGAAGATAACGTCGAGTTGGGAGCTTTGTGTACACATACAATGTTAATCCAATCAAACGTTATCAACAAATATTTCCCATTTCTCGTAACTGCAGCAAAAAGTATAGGCTCCGTACAGATAAGAAACAGAGGTACCGTTGGAGGAAATATATCTAATGCGTCTCCAGCAGCTGATTTAATTCCTCCTTTGATGGCGTTAGACTCTAAGATAGAGCTAAGTTCTATAAATGGGAAAAGGCATGTGCCCTTAGATCAGTATATTGTAGGACCTTACAAGACCAGTAAAAATCAAGATGAACTTGTAACTAAAATAATAATTCCAAAACTAGATGAAAATTATCGTTTTAGTTTTCAAAAAATTGGAAGAAGAAGAGCTTTGAATATAGCAAGACTAAACTTAGCTGTCGTTGCAAAAATAAATGAACAAGACTCAAAAATTGAAGATATAAGAATAGTGCCAGGTTCTGCAACACCTTTTCCGATAAGATTTAAGAATATAGAAGGGGAAATACTAAATCAAAAAGCTAGTCAATTAAATTTGGAAGAGTTAGCAAAAAAAATAGGTGACGAAATGGTAAAAATAACTGGCGAAAGATGGTCTACTCCCTACAAAAAACCTGCCTTAGGTGCTATTTTCAAAAAGGCTATCATGGAGGTTACAAACTCAAGCGAAAAATTATGATTTTGGTAAAGTGAGGTGTAACACATATGAACGAAGACATTCTAAAAGCAATAGATAAAGCTCTTAAAGAAGGACCTGAAGGGGTTTTGTGTACAGTCGTTGAAGAAAAGGGATCTACTCCTCGCAGTATGGGAGCCAAAATGTGGGTTAGTGCAGACGGCAGTACAATTGGAACCATAGGAGGAGGCATAGTCGAACACCATGTAATCGATGAAGCTCTCAATTTACTTAAAAACAAAGCTCAAGTTCTTCTATATAGGGAATCGCTCAACACAAAAGAAGCTGGAGATGAAGGTGCCATCTGTGGGGGAAGCTTGGGAGTGTTTCTAGAAGTGATAGGGCAGAATCGTGAAGTTGTTATTTTCGGTGCAGGGCACGTCGGTAAAGCTTTGGCTCGTGTGGCGACTCTAACTGGCTATAAGGTAACCGTATGGGACGATCGTAGAGATTTTGCAAATGAGGATAATATACCCTGGGGACATGTGGTTTGCTCTCCATTAAAAGAGGCCTTGGATAATGAAATACGCTTACACAACAAAAGTTATGTTGTGGTAGTAACCAGGGGACATGCTGTTGACAAAGAGGTAGTACAATCCCTTGAAAATAAACCTTTTGCCTATCTTGGCGTCATAGGCTCAAAGCACAAGATTGCTGAAACGAAGAAAAATCTGCTTAAAGTTGGTGTGTCCCAACACTTTTTGGACAAGATTCATGCCCCCATAGGTCTACCAATTAAGGCAGAAACACCAGAAGAATTAGCCATATCGATACTTGCTGAATTAATAGCTGTGGAAAAAGGTGCTGATTTAGATACACTCCGTCTTCCATTCTACAACACAATTGGAAGCAAAGAAACAAGCAGTGTACAAAATTGATCGAAACTTATGTTTATGGAGGTATTCAAAAAATGAGAAAAATTGAAGTAACTCTCTATGTGAACAATACAAAAGAGACATTACAAGTGGAACCAACGGAGCGACTTCTTGATACTCTACGCAATCAGTTGAAATTAACAAGTGTAAAAGAAGGATGTGCAGTAGGCGAATGTGGAGCTTGTACTGTTATTTTAAATGGTGAAGCTGTTCATTCATGTTTGATATTAACAGCTCAAATTGATGGTTATGAAGTTCTCACGACTGAGGGGTTGGAAGTTAATGGAAAATTAGATCCAATTCAACAATCTTTTATTGATCATCAAGCCGTTCAATGTGGTTTTTGTACACCTGGAATGATTATGTCCGCCAAGGCTTTGTTGAATAAAAATCCCAGCCCCTCAAAGGAAGAAATAAAAACTGCAATAGAAGGAAATCTCTGTAGATGTACTGGATATCAGCAAATAGTCGAAGCAATAGAAGCAGTCACACAAATGAAGGAAGGCTGATATATATGTCAAGCATATTGATTAAAAAAGCTAAAGTTATAACCACTATGAACGCTAATAAGGATCAATTGAAGGATCACGATATTTTAATTAAAGATAAGATAATACATAAGATTTCTCCAAATATAGATGTATCAAATGAACAAATAGATGAAGTTATAGATGGTTCCAAATATTATGTTTATCCAGGATTAATTAACACACATCA
This sequence comes from Petrotoga mobilis SJ95, assembly GCF_000018605.1. Lineage (NCBI taxonomy): Bacteria > Thermotogati > Thermotogota > Thermotogae > Petrotogales > Petrotogaceae > Petrotoga > Petrotoga mobilis. The sequence goes on from NC_010003.1 coordinate 1,901,727, forward strand.
TCATTTCTATCAAACCTTTACAAGAAACATTCCTCAAGTACAAAATGTAGAATTATTTGATTGGTTAAAGTTTTTGTATCCCATTTGGTCAAAGTTGACACCAGAGGTTGTTTACTACAGTACTTTAGTTGCAACAGCCGAATTACTCAAAACTGGATGCACAACATCTGTTGATCACTTCTATGTTTTTCCAAAAAATCAACCACCAGATCTTCTTGACAACGAATTTTATGCTGCAAAAGAAATTGGGATCAGATTACATGGAAGTAGAGGAAGTATGTCATTGAGTGAAAAAGATGGAGGACTTCCTCCTGATTCAGTAGTTCAAACAGAAAAAGAAATATTGAAAGATTCCCAAAGAGTTATTGAAAAATTTCACGATCCTTCTCCATTTGCCATGCATAGAGTCATTCTAGCTCCTTGTTCTCCATTTTCTGTAACCTCTACACTTCTCAACGAATCTATTAAATTGGCAAGAGAATATAGTGTTTGTAGTCATACACATCTAGCTGAAACAAAAGATGAAGAGAGATTTTGTATTGATACTTTTGGGAAAAGGCCATTAGAATACATGGAGAGTTTAGATTGGTTAGGTTCTGATGTATGGTTTGCCCATGGGGTTCATTTCAACGAAGAAGAGATAGATAAGTTGGCATTAACTAAAACAGGGGTTGCTCATTGCCCTGTTTCGAATTCAAAACTCGCCTCTGGGGCTGCAAAGATCCCCTCTATGTTAAAAAAGGGTGTCAAAGTTAGCCTGGCTGTCGATGGGAGTGCAAGCAACGATTCTTCTAATATGATTTTAGAAATGAAAACTGCTTTTTTGATGAGCAGATTAATTTACGGTATCAACGCTATCACATCCGAAGATGTGCTGAATATAGCCACAAAAGGTGGAAGTGAAGTTATAAATCAGCCGGAAATTGGAAGTTTAGAAGAAGGTAAGGCCGCAGATATGTTCTTGGTTCGTTGGGATCGATTGGGTTATACAGGAGGCTTTTATGATCCTATTTCAATGATTATTAATACAGGTGATTCTCAAATTGTAGATATTACGATAGTCAATGGAGAAATAGTTGTAAAAGATGGTGAACTTGTTAAAGTTGATGAAAGAAAAATCATCGAAAAGGCTAATGAACTATCTAAAAGGATGCTCGAGGCCTAAAAATTTGGAGGTAAATGAAGATGTTGTTAATAGGTAACGCCACTGTTCTCACCTTTGACGAAGAAACTCCTATAATTAATAATGGTGCGGTGTTAATAGAAGGCATAAAAATAAAAGAAATAGGAGAAACCGAAGTTTTACTTCAAAAATATCCAAACGCCGTTTTCAAAAACGCTCGAAATAAGGTTTTAATGCCTGGTTTAATAAACACTCACACCCACCTGTACAGTACTTTTGCCAGAGGAATGAATTCAAAAACTGACATCCCCCCACAAAACTTCATAGAAATATTAGAAAAATTATGGTGGAGATTGGACAACACTTTAAACGAGGATGATATTTATTATAGTGCATTATTTGCAATTTTAGAGTGTATAAAAAACGGAGTTACCACCATTTTTGACCATCATGCTAGTTTTAATTATATAGATGGCAGTTTGGACATCATTGCACAAGCAGCAATGGAAGCTGGTATAAGGGCTAATCTTTGTTATGAAGTATCAGATAGACATGGTCAGACTAAAAGCGATGCATCTCTGAAAGAAAATGAAAGGTTTATTAGAAAGATTCAGGTTTCTCAAAATGATAAGTTAGGTGGAATGATTGGGTTACATGCTTCTTTTACACTTGAAGATAGAACCTTAAATAAAGCTTCAGAATTAGCAGACGAGTTACACGTTCCGTTTCATATCCACGTTGCTGAGGGGAGAGAAGATTTACAGGACAGCGTAAAAAGAGGTTACATGGGTGTAGTCGATAGATTAACGAAATTTAAAATATTAAGGCCACATACCTTAGCTGCTCATGGTGTTCATATCAAGAAAGAAGAGATTCCTATGTTGAAGAAGAGTGGTGCCTGGGTTGTTCACAATCCAGAATCAAACATGGGGAACGCGGTAGGAGCAGCTCCAATAAAAGATTTTTTTGATCACGAAATCCTAACCGGTCTGGGAACAGATGCTTATACACACGATATGTTCGAAAGTATAAAGGTTGCAAACTTGCTCCAAAAACATCAATTGGGTGATCCACAAGCGGGGTGGAACGAAGTTTACAACATGGCCTTTAATAACAATATGCAAATTGTTTCCAACCTATTAGGTGTCGAAATTGGAAAAATAAAAGAAAATTTTCGTGCGGATTTAATAATAGTAGATTATATTCCACCAACTCCAATAGAAAAAGATAACGTTTATTCTCATATCCTTTTTGGAATGAACGGGGGAATGGTTGAAACTGTAATTATTGACGGCAAAATTATTATGGATGATCGGGAGGTGACGATTTTAGATTATGAAAGAATACACAGGAGAACTAGGGAGCAAGCAAGAAGATTTTGGGAGAGATTCTGATGATTACTTTGCTCCCACCACATTGAAAGAAGCCACAGAGATTCTCGCAAAATACAGCCCCAACATCAAAATCATCGCAGGGGGCACAGATCTTCTGGTGGATTATTTTGACCGCCTTTATGAAGTAGACAGGTGGATCAGCTTAAAGAACCTCGATGAACTAAAAAAAATTGAAATAAACAACGATCGAATAGAAGTTGGTGCTCTAGTCACACACGAGGAATTAGTAAAATCTGAAATTATACAAAAATATTTACCGCTAATAAGTCAAGCTGCCTTAGATGTTGGTTCACCACAAATCAGAAACAGGGGTACCATTGGTGGTAATATTGCAAATTCTTCCCCAGCAGGAGATTTATTACCTCCCTTAATAGCTTACGATGCTGTATTCAAAATAACTTCCCAAAATGAAACCCGTGAGGTACCTGCAAAAGAGTTTTTCCTAGGACCTAAAAAAAACGTACTTAGAAATGATGAAATTTTAGAAAAAATTATCATTCCAATACCTCAAAAACACACTTATGGAAAATGGTTAAAAGTTGGAAAAAGAAACGCCTTGATAATTTCAAGTATAACGTTGGCTATTGTTGTGACCTTCAATGATGATGAACGCATAAAAACAGTGAAATGTTCTCTTGGTTCTGTAGCTCCAGTTCCAATTGAGATATCTCAAATTCAACCTCTTATGGTTGAAAAAAGGTTTAACGAATTAGACTATTCTCAGATTGGAAAAGTAGTCTCCAATAACATTTCACCAATAGATGACATAAGAGGTACCAAAGAATATCGGAGGGAAGTTGCTAAAAATCTAACAATTAGCGCATTAAACGAAATAGAAAGGATGGTGAGGGTAGATTGAAAATAAGCTTTACCATAAATGGTATTAAAAGAGAATGCAATGTAAATTCAACTACCCGTTTGTTAGACTTAATTAGGGACGATCTGAATCTTACAGGTACAAAAGAAGGTTGTGGAAAAGGAGAATGTGGTGCATGTACGGTTATAATGAATGATAAAATCGTAGCTTCTTGCTTAGTGCTTGCATACGAAGCAGATGGCGCAGAAATAGTTACTATTGAAGGTTTGAGTGATAAAAATATTTTACATCCTATACAAGAGGCATACATTGAAACTGGAGCTGTACAATGTGGTTTTTGCACACCTGGATTTATACTAGCAACTAAAAAACTTCTTGACGAAAATCCAAACCCAACGGAAGAGGAAATAAAAATAGGTTTATCTGGCAATATCTGTAGATGTACTGGATACCAAAAAATAATAGATGCGGTCAAACTCTCGGCCACTAAAATTGCTGAGTATAAGAGAGGTGAGAAAGTTGAAACCAAATAAATACGTTGGAGAGAATGTTTTCAAAGTTGATGCCAAAGACAAAGTATTGGGTAAAGCCATCTATCCGGATGATATATACTTTGAGGATATGCTCTATGTGAAAGTTAAACGTGCTACGCATCCACATGCCTACATTCAAAAAATAGATGTCTCTAAAGCAGAATCATTACCTGGAGTAATTAAAGTTATCACTGCAAAGGATTATCCTCATTTGAATAAGTTTGGATTGATAGTTAAAGATCAACCTGTTTTAGTAGGAATAGGAGAAAAAACACGCTTTATGGGAGACGCTTTGGCTATAGTTGTTGCAAAGAGTAAAGAAATCGCCACTAAAGCAATTAATTTAATAAATGTTGAGGTTAAAGAATTAGAGGTCATTACCGATCCTTTCAGGGCAATGGAAGAAGACGCTCCAAAAATTCATGAAGGTGGAAACATAGTTGTTACTCATCAATTAAACAAAGGGGATGTAATGAAAGGTTTTAACGAGTCTGATGTAATAATAGAAAGAGAGTACAAAACGCAGCATGTTGACCAACTCCCTTTACAAGTGGAGTCTGGCGTAGCTGTTTACGACGAAAAAACTGGTGTAATAACTATTTGGGCAGCTACACAATGGCTTCATGATACACAAGCAGATATAGCCCAATCTTTGAATCTACCCAAAGAAAAAATCAGAATAATACAACCCGTTATTGGAGGAGCGTTTGGTAGAAAAGAAGATATATCGGTTCATATACATTTAGCGTTGGCTGCAATGGTTACTAAACACCCTGTCAAATTAACTTACACCAGAGAAGAATCTATGATCGCACAGTCTAAAAGGCATCCACTGTATATTAAGGCTAGAACAGGAGCCACAAAAGATGGAATTCTAAAGGCTTGGGAGGTTGAAGTTGTAGGGGATACCGGAGCATATGCATCCAGTGGTCCTGCTGTTGTACATAAAGGTATGTATCATTGTACAGGTCCATACAATGTACCTAACGTTAAGGGTATAGCTTATACCGTTTACACTAATAATACGTATGGTGGAGCCATGAGAGGATTTGGAACAACGCAGATGGCTTTTGCTTATGAATCTCAAATGAACATATTAGCTGAAAAGTTGGGTATGGATCCAGCAGAGATTAGACTAAAGAACGCTTACAGAATTGGCTCAATTACTCCAAATGGTCAAAAGCTTACACAAAGTGTCAACGTCGTTGAAACAATACAGGAAGCTTTAAAGCTTTCAAAAGAGAAAGAAGGTGTTCGACATTGAAGAAAAAAGGAAGAGGTATGGCTACAATAATGTTCGGATATGGTTACGGTGAAGGATTTCCCGATTTTTCTCATGCGACGGTTGAATTTACGGATAATGAAAAGGTTTTAGTGGTAACCGCAGCTGCCGATGTAGGACAAGGAGTTTTAACGGTTATCAGTCAAATTGCAGCAGAAGTTCTTTCAGTTGGTGTTGAAAAAGTAAAAGTCATTCAGGGCGATACTCATAAAACTATGAATTCAGGATCAACATCTGCAACTCGTCAAACCACCTTTACAGGAAATGCCGTAAAACAAGCGTGTGAGAACTTAAAGGGAAAAATTTTCCATTATGCGAGTTTAGAGTTCAATAGTAATTATCCTGAACTAACTTTGAAAGATGGAAAAATCATCTACAATCCTAACCCTGAAAAAACAATTACTTACTGGGATTTAAAAAGAAAGGTAGAAGAAAAAGGTGAAACTTTGAAAGGTGAAGCGACCTACTTTCCACCAACATATTCTCCCGATTTAATATCCGGACAGGCCCATGAAGTCTACGTTGCTTATACCTTTATGACTCAAATAGTCGATGTAGAGGTTGACACAACCACTGGAAAAGTTGATGTGAAAGATGTTTACACCGCACTTGATTGTGGAAAAGCTATAAACCCTATAAATGTGGAAGGACAGATAGAGGGTGGTACAACTCAAGGAATAGGTATGGCTCTTATGGAAGAACAAGTAATAAAAAATGGAATCACATTAAATCCAAATATGACAGGTTACTTGGTTCCAACTTCTATGGATATTCCGAATTTTCATTCTGTATTAATAGAAAATGAAGATTCTATCGGGCCATTTGGTGCAAAAGGTATAGGAGAACCAACAACCATTGCAGCTTCCCCTGCCATTGCTAACGCTATATACGATGCTATAGGTATTAGATTTTATGAATTGCCTATCACCCCAGAAAAAATTCTTAAAGCTCTAAAAGAAAAAGAAAATGATTAAAAATAACATCTTTCTTACAGGTTCTATAGGTATAGGTAAATCGACGATTATACGTAAAGTGATTAATCAACTATCATTACATGTTTGTGGTTTTTCAGTTGATAGAGAAGGTAAAAAAAATAATTGGAACGCCTTTTATTTAGTAGAAGCATCTTCATTTAATAACGGTGATCGATCTAAAAAATCTAAATATAACAGATTTGCCTTCAGAAATGATTACTCTACAAATTGGGAGATAAATATTCAAGTATTTAACGAAATTGGTGTAAAACTTCTTACAAACATTGATAATGCTGACATTGTAATAATGGATGAATTGGGAAGATTCGAGTTAACTGCTTACCAGTTCCAGCAGAAAGTATATGAAGTTTTAAACAGTGATAAACCTGTTTTGGGTGTAATAAAGGATGAATCTAATCCATTTTTGGATAAGATTAGGAATAGAAAAGATGTTCAAATATTTAGAGTCCTCCCAGATAACCGTGAAGAAGTTTACAAAAAGGTGCTAAGCCAGATAAAACTAATACTTTCAATAAAGGAGTGAATTTATGGCTGATATATCTGTTGATTTACTGGGAATGTTGTTAAAAACACCTGTAATGCCTGCGGCTGGACCACCTATTAAAGATGGAGAGAGTGCTCACAAAGCCAAAGAAGGAGGAGCTGGTGCGATCGTTACCAAAACGGTTTCCGCCAGAGCAGCAAAAGTTCCAAAACCAAACATGGCTCAAGTAAAAGGAGGGTTTATCAATACCGAACTTTGGTCTGAGTTATCCTTAGAACAATGGATTGAAAAAGAATATCCTCAGGTAGTTGAAACAGGGTTGCCGGTGATAATAGGCGTTGGGTATACCTCTGAAGACATAAAAGAAGTAATACCAAAAGTAGAACGGTTCGCTGATGCTTTTGAACTGTCTACACATTACCTTGGTAATGATCCAACCCCCATGATTAATAGTATAAGAGCAGCGAAAGAAACTACAGATCTTCCCGTTATGGTAAAACTTAGTCCACAAGTAGATATTCCAAAGTTCGCTAAAGAGGCTGAAAACGCCGGTGCAGATGGTTTAGTCTTAATAAACTCTTTCGGTCCTACCTTAGATATTGATTTAGAAAGCGGTAAGCCTTTATTAGGAAGTGAGAATGGTTTTGGATGGTTATCAGGTCAAGCAATATTCCCTTTAGCTTTGAGATCCGTTTTTGAAGCTGTAAGATCGGTTAATATTCCAGTAGTTGGAGTAGGTGGGATCAATACGGGTAAAGAAGCCATAAAGATGATAATGGCAGGAGCCCAAGCTGTACAAGTTTGTACCGCCGCTATTTTGAATGGACCTCAAATATATAAAAAGATTACCAATGAAATTGAAAAGTATTTGGACGACCATGATTTTAAGTCTTTAGAGGAAATTAGGGGTATTGCTCAAAAAAATATTGTTAATGAGGCAAATTATAATTTGATATTTCCAGCCGTAAACGATGAAAAATGTACAGAATGTGCGCTATGTGTCAAAAGCTGTGTTTACGATGCGATCCATCTCATAAAAGAACTTCACAGTGTAAGAATAGATACAAACAAATGCGCTGGTTGTGGATTATGTGTGACAAGATGTAATTTCAATGCTCTGTCCTTATCTTTATAAAGGGGGAAAATACTATTGTCAAACAAAGATCTTTTACCAATAGCTTTAGGAAAGGAAAAAGCGGATCTAGTATTCAAAAACGGGAAAATAATTGATGTTTTTAACGAAAAAGTTATAGAAGAGGATTTGGCCATTTCCAATGGTGTAATAATCGGCTTTGGAAAGTATGAAGGTAAGGAAGAAGTTGACTTAGAAGGTAAATTCATATCTCCGGGGTTTATAGATGCTCATCTGCATTTAGAAAGTGCCATGGTGACAATAGAAGAATTCGCTAAAACGGTTATCCCTTTAGGAACGTTGACTCTTGTTGCAGATCCACATGAGATAGCAAATGTAGCTGGGAAGGTTGGTATAAAATATTTCTTAACAATCGGGAATAACATACCATGGAATTTTAATTTAATGGTTCCTTCTTGTGTACCCGTGACCACTTTCGATAAATCAGGATCTGTACTAAATGCAGAGAAAATAAAAGAATTAATTACAGAAGAAAATTTTTTTGGTCTTGGTGAGGTTATGGACTATGAAGGAGTTATAACAGGTCAAGATTATATTTGGGATAAGATAGAACTCATGAAAGACTATTTCATTGATGGCCATGCTCCAAAATTACAAGGAAAAATTTTAAACGCCTATCTTTTAGCTGGAATCATGGCCGATCACGAAACTACATCCCCCAATGAAGCATTAGAAAAGATTTCAAAAGGAATGTACATAATGGTCAGGGAAGGTTCAGTCACGAGGGATCTTCAGAGTTTGTTACCTGCAATTAACGATAAAAACAACTGTAACTTTTTATTTGCCACAGATGACAAACACCCTGAAGACCTTATCTCAGAAGGCCATATAAATTTTATGATTAAAAAGGCTATAAAGCTCGGGATGGAACCATTTAGAGCGATAAAACTTGCCACTCTAAATGCTGCACGCTCGTTAGGATTACACCGTTTGGGAGGTATTGCTCCAGGATACAAGGCTGATCTTCTAATAATAGATAATTTAGATGAATTGGGCATTTTCCAAGTGTACAAAGACGGAAAAAAAGTAGCGGAAAATGGGAAAGCCTTATTCCAAGTTAATTCTAATAACTTTGAAAGGCCTCCAACAATTTTTCATTCTGTAAATATTGCCCCCATTAGAGAAGAGGATTTCAAAATTCCTAAAGGGAAAACTTACCGCGTTATTAACATGATTCAGGATCAGATTATCACAGGAGAGGATTTTTTCTCATTTCCAGACAGTTTTGAAGAAGAACGATTTATAAGATATAATATAAATAAAATTGCAGTTGTAGAAAGACACAAAAGTACTGGAAAGATTGGTTTGGGTTTGATAAGGGGTTTTGGATTAGAGTCTGGTGCCATCGCAAGCTCCATAGCTCATGATTCTCACAACATTATTGTTTTAGGAACAAATTCATGCGATATGAAGATAGCAGTAGAAAAAATTGCAGAAATTCAGGGAGGAATTGTGATTGCAAATAATCAAAAAATCGTTGATTTCATCGAACTACCCATTGGAGGGCTTATTTCTACCGACCCAATCGGGAAAGTATCTGAAAAACTGCAAGAACTTAGAAAAATTGTCCATAATTTAGGGGTCAAAACGAATAGTCCTTTCATGACATTGGCATTTATGGGATTACCAGTGGTTCCCAAATTAAAGATAACTTGTGATGGGTTATACGACGTTGAAAATCATATCTTTGTATCATTGGTTGTAAATTGACATTTAAAAAGGGGGTTAAACTTATGGCAAACACTCAGCAAAAAAGTTTTTTTGAAAGGGCTTTCAAGTTAAAAGAGAACGGTACAAACGTTAGAACTGAGGTCTTAGCAGGTATCACAACGTTTATGACGATGGCTTATATCATCTTCGTAAACCCTTCTATACTTAGTGATGCAGGAATGCCTTTCAACGGTGTCTTCATAGCCACTATAGCTGGTGCAATTTTAGGTACCGTCATGATGGCCTTACTTACCAATTATCCGTTTGCATTGGCTTCAGGAATGGGTTTGAACGCTTTCTTTGCCTATTCAGTCGTAATAGGTATGGGAGTCTCTTGGCAAACCGCTCTAGGAATAGTATTTATAGAAGGTATAATCTTTATTGTGCTTAGTGTTACACCTGTAAGAAAGATGATCGTTAATTCGATTCCAATGAGTCTGAAAACGGGGATAAGTTCAGGAATAGGTTTATTTATAGCTTTTATAGGTTTGCAAAACGCGGGTATAGTAGTAGCAGATCCTGCAACATTGGTAAGAATGGGAGACTTATTCGCTGGACCAGCTTTAATAGCACTATTAGGCCTAATTATAACGGGAATTTTACACGCTTTAAGGGTAAAAGGGGCTCTATTGTTGGGAATTATAATCGCTACAATTTTAGGACTATTCAACGGGGTCACACCAACACCTGAAGGCGTTGTGGCGTTGCCAAGAATGGCTGATTGGTCTCAAGTTTTGTTCCAACTCGATATTAGATCTGCATTTAATATCGGCATGATAGGTGTTTTAATTTCTTTCTTATTTGTAGATCTTTTTGATACGGCAGGTACGTTGGTAGGGGTTAGTCAACAAGCGGGTTATTTGAAAGAGGACGGATCTTTACCAAAAGCAGATAGAGCTCTTTTAGCTGACGCTATCGCTACTACAGGTGGTGCCGTATTTGGAACCAGTACGGTTACAACATACGTTGAATCTGCTTCAGGTGTCTCAGAAGGCGGAAGAACTGGGTTAACAGGTATAGTCGTGGCTATTTTATTCTTTCTTTCTTTGTTCTTTCAACCTATAATAGCTATAGTTCCAGGTGCTGCAACAGCACCAGCTTTGATAATCGTCGGCGTAATGATGTTGTCGAATATAAGAAGCATAAAATGGGAAGATTTTACTGAAGTTTTTCCGGCTTTCGTGGCAATGATAGTAATGCCTTTAACTTATTCTATTTCAAACGGAATAGCTCTAGGCTTTATAACCTATCCTTTAATCAAATTATTCACTGGCAAAGGTAAAGAAGTTCACTGGTTAGTATACGTTTTGTGTGCTCTTTTTATTGTCTACTTTATTTGGCTTTAAATTTTTTAGGTAAGGAAGTGAAGTTTTACAATGATATCAGCGGTGGTATTAGCGGCTGGAGAGTCCCTGAGGATGAAGACTCCAAAACAGATTTTGCCTTGGGGAGACAAAACTGTTCTAGAAACCGTTGTTACTAGACTTTTGAAATGTCAATATATAGATGACGAAATAATAGTCGTTTTAGGAGGCAACTTTGAGAAGATAAGCCCCATTTTTTCGAAGTATGAAGACCACCGTTTGAAAATTGTAAAGAATAACGATTACAAAAAAGGTATGTTAACAAGTGTTTGGAGTGGTTTAAACTCGTTATCCAAAGGTTCTGAATTCACGCTCTTTACACTTGGAGACATGCCTTTAATTAAAATTGAAACCTTCAATGAACTTACTAGGTTTGCAATAAATAACAAAACAATCATATCGGCACCTACCTATCAAGGGAAAAGAGGTCATCCACTGATTGTACATAAAAGTCAGATACCCGATATTTATCAATTATCTGGACCTGGAGGATTAAGAACACTCTTAAGTAATCATCCTGAAAGGGTATCTCTTCACGAGGTTAACGATGAAGGCATTATCATCGATATCGATACAATTGAAGATTACAATATATATCTAAAAAAACAAAAAGGAGATGATAGTGAATGAAAAGAATCTCATCCTTTATTTTGATTTTATTTCTTTTAACTTTCACATCAGTTTTATTGTCTGAAACCATAACGGTTATAGATATGGCTGGAAGGGAGGTAACTGTACCTTCTAAAATTGAACGTATCGTGACAACTTACAAGCCAGCAACTCAATTTGTATTTGCATTAAACGCTCAAAAAATGCTTGTTGGTGTAGATAATACATCAACAAGAGAAAAATTATTTACTTTAATCTATCCAGAGGTCGAATCTTTAATAGAAGTAGGTTCAAAAAGAGAAGGAGTAAATATTGAAACTGTTGCTTCTTTAAATCCAGATTTAGTAATATTATTTCCACATAACCAGGCTGAATTCACCGCTTCCAAATTAGAAACGCTGGGAATCTCCACCATTATTATCAATCCCGAAAGTTTAGAAGAAATAAGAGAAACAAATAGACTATTAGGAGAAGTATTAGGATTAGAAGATAGAGCAAAAACAGTAGATGACCAGTTTGATAATATTTTAAAAATACTAGAAAAGGCTAAAAATTTGCCTGAGAATCAAAAAAAAGTTGTCTATTTTGCTAATTCTCAACTATTAGATACTGTGGGAAAAAATATGATGCAAACTGATATGATAGAATGGGCTGGCGGAATAAATCCCGCTGCAAAGAGCGATGTGGGGTTCATAAAGATATCTCCAGAGCAGTTAATAGCTTGGAATCCTGATTTTATAGTTACATCCCAAAAATTCCAAGGGGATATAGATCAATTGTATAAAGAAGTAAAATATCAAAACGTTAAGGCTTTTAAAAACAAACAAATTTATCGTTTCCCTTCGGCCCTTGAACCATGGGATTACCCGAGTCCATCATCTTATTTGGGTATGTTATGGTTAGCAACAAAAATACATCCTGAACTTTTTTCGGATATTGATTTCGATAAAGTAGCTGACGAATTTTACGATACTTTATACGGAGTTCCATACAGTGAATTGTTATCTAAAACTGGAAATTAAATAACTAAACTTATTTATACGGAGATATTAATATGCCCATTCGCAATAAGAATCAGACTATAGGTCAACATCAAAAAAGAACACTCCTCTATCTTTTATTAATTCTGTTATTGGTATTTATTATTTCGCTTTTTGTTGGTAGATACCAAATCTCATTTACTGAAATTACTACAACGATAAAAAACTTAGTTTTAGGCAATGAGGTAGAAATAAACAACGACTGGCTAGTTTTCTACCACATTCGTTTACCTAGAATTATACTGGTAATATTTGTGGGTTCTGTTTTATCTATAACTGGCGCAACATATCAAAGTGTTTTTAGAAACCCACTGGCTTCTCCATCAATTCTTGGTGTATCAGCCGGATCAGCATTTGGAGTAGCCTTAGCTATCTTATTCAGTGAAGATTTTTTAATCGGTACATACTTATTATCTTTTGTTTTAGGGCTAGTTGCCGTTCTTTTTACTTTTTTCATTTCTGTTTGGAGTAAAGTAAAAGGGGTTACCGTCCTTGTTCTGGCAGGAATGGCGGTAACCTCTTTCTTCAACGCCTGTGTCTCTTTAGTACAATACTTAGCAGACCCTTACGAAAAATTACCAAATATAGTTTTTTGGCTAATGGGGAGTTTCAACAGGGCAGGTTGGAGAGAAGTATATATTTCATTATTTACAATGCTTCCAGGGATAATAATTCTTCTTATTTTAAGATGGTATTTGAACGTTATGTCTATGGGAGAAGAAGAAGCATTATCCATGGGAATAAATGTACGAAGAATGAGGATTTTATTGATCATTGTGAGTACCGTTATGGTTGCTCCCACCGTGGCTGTTGCAGGGCAAATAAGCTGGATTGGGTTAATTACTCCACATATTGCAAGGTATATAATAGGTGCAAACCATAGATACATGCTTCCTGCAACGTGTATCTTAGGTTCTGTACTCCTGTTAATTATGGACAACATCGCCAGAACAATCACACCCGCAGAAATCCCTATAAGTATTGTTACCGCATTTATAGGTGCACCGTTTTTCGTTTATCTTTTATTAAGAAGAAGAGAAAGTGGGTGGAATCAATGATATCTGTTAATAATATATCTTTTTCTTACGACACTGTTGGAGACACGATTAAAAATATCAGTTTTACTTTGAATAAAGGTGAACTAATTGCTTTGTTAGGGCCCAATGGTTCAGGTAAATCAACTATACTAAAATGTTTAAACGGCACATTGAAACCAAAAACTGGGGAAATATACATAGAAAATTACAATATTAAAGATCTTAGTTATAAAGAAATAGCAAAACTTATAAGTGTAGTTCCTCAAGAACACTCTGCTGTATTTTCATACCTTGTGATAGATATAGTAGCCATGGGAATTACTCCCTATCTTTCTTTTGGAAGGATGCCTACAAAAAAAGATTATAAGGAGGCATATACAAAGTTAGAATTTTTTAATATTCAACACCTTGCTGAAAAGAATTATAACCAATTGAGTGGTGGAGAGAAACAGTTGGTGCTAATTGCACGAGCTTTGATGCAAGATACAGATTACTTGATCATGGATGAACCTACGTCTCATTTGGATTTTAAGAATCAACATCTATTAATGAAAGAATTAAAAAAATTGAGTGAAAACGGAAAAGGAGTTATTACAGCACTTCATGATCCTAATCTTGCTTTAAGATTCTGTGATAGAATAATAATGGTAAAAAATGGTGAAGTAATTTGTAGCGGTGAAAAAACCGAAGTGATGAACTCACAAAATTTACAAATCCTCTACGACGTACCGGTTTCGATGAACAAGGTGAAAGACGTAAGCATAATATACATAAACTAATAAAATATTAAAAGTTTATATCTTTAGAAGGTGAAATTATGGAAGAAACGAAAATAAAGGAAAAAGCACAATTTAAAGTAAGCAAGGGATTTCCAGTCTTAGGTACGTCTATAGATAGAGGAGGAGTTAATTTTGGTGTTTTCACGAGAAACGGAACATCAGTTACTTTAGAGATATATGAAAATTACTATGATGAAGAACCAGCTTTTAAATATGTTCTCGATAAAAAAGAAAATAGAACAGGCAATATTTGGCACGTTTTTGTTGAACAAGCAAGAGCAGGTATGTCCTATGGTTGGCGTATTGATGGACCTTACAATCCAGAGGAAGGGTTTAGATTCAACAAAAACAAATTACTCTTAGATCCGTATGCTAAAGTAATTGGAGGAAGTTTAGATTTTTCGGAAGAATCCATTTTCGGTTATGACAAAAATGATCCTAAAAAAGACCTAAGTTTTTCTACTTTGGATTCTGCAAAGTCTCAAGTGAAATCTTTTATTTGGGATAGCCGTGGCTATAACTGGAAAAATGATGAAAATCCACGTCATCCACTAAACGATATGATTATTTATGAACTTCATGTCAGACTTTACACAATAAATCCAAATTCTAACGTAGAACATCGAGGAACTTATAAGGGAATCGCTGAAAAAATAAATTATTTAAAAGGTTTAGGAGTAAACGCCGTTGAACTGATGCCCATCTTTGCTTTTCCTTTGAACGATAATCCCAAAGTGAATACTATAACTGGTGAAAAATTAAAAAATGTATGGGGTTATAATCCGGTAAACTTTTTTTCTGTAACGAGTAATTACAGATATGGTGTAAAAATTGGGGAGGAAATAATCCAGTTCCAGGATTTAGTTTTTGAATTACACAAAAATGGAATAGAAGTGATATTAGATGTTGTCTTTAATCACACAGCAGAAGGAAACGAATTGGGACCAACTCTCAATTTTAGAGGATTAGAAAACTCTGTTTATTATCTATTAAAAAAAGATAACCCAAGATATTATGAAAATTTTTCAGGAACTGGAAACACTATTAATTCTAGTCATTATGTTGTAAAACAAATGATTTTGGATAGTTTGAGGTATTGGGTTTCCGAGATGCATGTAG
The DNA here is from genome assembly GCF_000018605.1 of Petrotoga mobilis SJ95. Classification (NCBI taxonomy): domain Bacteria; kingdom Thermotogati; phylum Thermotogota; class Thermotogae; order Petrotogales; family Petrotogaceae; genus Petrotoga; species Petrotoga mobilis. The sequence continues at coordinate 1,917,166 of NC_010003.1, forward strand.
ATGGTTTTAGATTCGATCTAGCTTCTATTTTAGGAAGAGATTCAAAAGGAAATTGGATTGGCGATCTGTCTCTATTAAAAGACATTGCTGATGACCCTATTTTGGCTGGAACCAAACTCATAGCAGAAGGTTGGGATGCCGCTGGAGGATACTACGTTGGTGATTTTCCCACTGGATGGGCAGAATGGAATGGAAAGTTCAGAGACACAGTGAGAAGATTTGTTAAAGGCGATAATGGTGTAGTTTCAGATTTAGCAACAAGAATAGCTGGAAGCCCAGATCTTTTTGAAAAAAGAGGCAGAAAGCCTTACAATAGCGTTAATTTTATTACTTCTCACGATGGATTTACTATGTGGGATTTAGTTTCTTACAACAACAAGCACAATGATGCTAACGGGGAAAATAACCGTGATGGAACTGACGCCAATTATAGTTTCAATTACGGGGTTGAAGGAGAGACTAACGACGAAAATATAATAAAACTCAGAAAACAACAAATTAAAAATTTCATAACTATATTAATGGTATCACAAGGGTTACCTATGATTTTAATGGGTGACGAATTCTGTAGAACTCAATTTGGTAACAACAACGCTTACTGCCAAGATAATTACATTTCATGGGTGGATTGGAGCAGAAAAGTAAAATTCAACGACATTTTTAATTTTACAAAAAATATGATCCATTTTAGAAAAGTTCATTGTGCACTTAGAAGAGACAGATTTTTTACGGGAAGAGATCTAAGTGGTGATGGCATAGCAGACATAACTTGGCATGGAGTCAAACCATTCAAACCTGATTTTGGATATTATTCTCACAGTCTAGCGTTCATGATAAGTGGCGATGACTATATTCAAGGATGTAAAGAAAAAGACAGTGATATATACGTAGCCTTAAATGCTTTCATAAAGGATTTACAATTTGAAATTCCAAAATTACAAAATGGGAAAAAATGGTATAGGGTAGTAGATACATCTGAAGAATCACCCAACGATTTCCTCTTAGAACCTTCTATAGTCAAAGATAATCACTACACCGTACATTCAAGAAGCTCAATAGTTTTAATTTCAAAATAATTAGATACTTGATTGCCGTCGATAGCACGAGGATCAAGGTGACCAACCGGAACTTAAGAGCTGGAGGACGACGGTGAACCTTTCGAGGAGAAGATAGAACGGTTGTCAACACAACTTGCAGAGCAGTTCGAGAAATCAGAAGAATTAAAGAAACAGATAAAAGCAAATCTGGAGGGGTTGGGATATGGATTCTGATATTATAAAACGAGCTGAGTATACAGAATTCATCAATGAACTAAAAGAGCGCATCCAAATTGCCCAGACTAAAGCGATTTTGAGCGTAAACAGGGAATTAATTTATCTTTACTGGAACATCGGCAAAAGTATAGTTGAGAAACAAGAGGATATGGGCTGGGGCAAAAGTGTGGTGGAGCAGTTGGCTAAAGATCTACGGCGAGAGTTCCCAGATGTAAAGGGCTTCTCTTCAAGGAATATCTGGCGGATGCGTGCGTTCTATTTGGCTTTTACCGAAGATGTTATAAAACTCTCACAGGCTGTGCCAGAAAGTTCATCTAAGGACCTCGCCCAACTTGTGCTGGCTCTCGATGGTGTAAATCTGCCACAAGCTGTGGCAGAAATTCCCTGGGGACATAATCTTACCATTATAAATAAAATAAAAGACGAAAAACAGAGGAAATTAAAGAAACAGATAAAAGCAAATCTGGAGGAGTTGGCATATGGATTCTGAAAAGAGTTTAAGGTTCATGCTATCCCATCCGGAGGGGCAATTTGTGGAGCTGAAGCGATCTGTTTCTAGTTCGGTTGATCGTGAGATAGTAGCATTCGCTAATTCAGGTGGCGGCCACATCATAGTTGGAGCCGATAATAATGGCAAAGTTGTTGGTATATCTGATGTTAATGATCAAATTTCAAGGTTGGAGAGTATAGCCAGAAACTGTGATCCTCCAATACCTTTGAAGATCAGTTCATATACACTAGATGGAAAAGAAATCCTTGAAGTTGAAGTTCCAGATGGTGAGGATAAGCCTTATTCTTGCGCTTCAGGGTTCTTTCTTAGAAGCGGCACTAGCACCCAGAAGATGAAAAGAGACGAAATTGTGGAGTTTCTCTACTCAGTGGGACAGGTGAGGTGGGATGAGAAATCATGTAAAGATTTTCGTTATCCGGATGATTTTGACGAGGAGGCATTCAGGTACTTTCTGGATAGCGCAAAAATAACCTCGGCCGGAATGTCAAGTGAAGACTTACTGATAAATATTGGTGTTGCAAGGAAAACTAGAGAACGATTAATCTTCAATAATGCAGGGGTTTTATTCTTTGCCAAAGAGCCGATACGATTTCTGAGACACAACATTGTAGATTGTATACTTCTTGCAGGTACTGATAAGTTGGAGATCCTCGATAGAAAAGAGTTGAAAGGAAATCTCATGGAAAATGTGAAGCAGGCAATGATATTCCTAAAAATGCACTTGCCTTTAAGATATGAGATTAAGGGATTAAAAAGGAAAGAATTTTTAGAAATTCCAGAGGAAGCACTACGCGAAGCCATCCTTAACGCCATTATCCATAGAGATTACCATTTTGATACTGCGTGGATAACTGTAGAGATATACAGGGATAGGGTAGAGATTTCGGATCCCGGGGGGCTGCCACCGGGGATGCACCCCGAGGACCTCGGTAAGAAGAGTGTCCACAGAAACAAGATAATCGCTGACCTTTTTCACAGAATGGGTGAAGTAGAGAAAGCAGGCTCAGGTATCAATCGTATAAGGGATTTGTTGGCGACCAGTGGGTTGAGCGAGCCAGGGTTTGAGTTTAAATCATTCTTCACAATTATATTCGATAGGAAGCCACAAGTTATAACAGAACTTACAGATAGTGAAATGCTCTTGAAACGTGCTTATGATGGAGTAAATGAGGGAGTAGGTGATGGAGTAAATGAGGGAGTAAAATTGAGATTATCAAAAGAGTTGATCGAAATCCACGCACGGAAATCTATCACCCGCAGAGATATAGAAAAGCTCTTTAATGTATCAACAGCCACTGCTGAAAGAGATATAGCAATGCTAAAAGATGTAAATCTTATAAGGTTCGAGGGCGCACCCAAAACAGGAAAATATGTTCTGACAGAGAAGGGAAAGAAGATGATAGAGGAGGCGGGGTATGGGTTCTGAGCAAGAATTTAATGAAACAGAAATTGGAAAGATTCCAGAAAAGTGGGATTTTAAAGGACTTCAGGAGGTTAGGCAGATAAATATGGGGCAATCTCCTAAATCAGAAACTTATAGCGAAGTTGGAAATGGGCTGCCTTTTTATCAGGGAAGGAGAGACTTCGGTAGAAAATATCCTACAGTTAGTGTTTATTGCACTGATCCAAAGAAAATTGCCATTAAAGGGGATGTCCTTTTAACTGTGAGGGCTCCTGTAGGCGAAATAAACGAAGCAATCGAAGACTGTTGTATTGGTTTAGGGGAGTCTCGGCTCTTAGATTGGATAATGGTAACAATGAATTTCTGTATTTTCTTATGAAATATTATGAACGCAAATGGAAGAGTCTTGAAACTGGAACGGTATTTGGTGCAACAAAAAATCGCCTCTATCCTTGGTGCTCTAGACGACAAAATCCACATGCCCCCGAAACAGCAGTAGTGATTACCAAGGAGGAAGTTGTAGATATATTTGGCTTTACCGAGAAGGCACGACCAGAAATTTCTATATACATCCGAGAGAAGTTTTTGCAGACGTAATTACAGATCGAGCAGCATCCGTAATTCTTGTCCACAATCATCCATCTAGGGTCTTAGAACCCAGTAATCAAGATATTTTTATGACAAAGCAACTTGTTGAGGCCGTATCAATTTCGGGTATTAAAGTATTGGACCATTTAATCATATCGAAAAGGGGACATTTGAGCATGAAAGATAGAGGTTTATTATGAACTTTCATTTCTTGATTTGGTAATTTATAATGATAGTTAGGATCGTATTTTTTCCCGTAAAGATTTTGGCGTTCTACCACCCACTTATTTTAAAAGAAAATAGTTGTTTGTTTATGCATATATTGTATTATCAAATATCATAGAAGACTGTATTTCAAAATAATTAAAAAGGAGGAGTTTTACAATGCTTTCTGATATCGAAATTGCAAGATCTGCAAAGCTAAAAAAAATTGATTTAATCGCAAACGAGCTGGATATTCCAGAGGAGTACTACAATCTTTACGGAAAGAACATTGCCAAAGTTTCCCACAAATATTTGAATGAACTTAACTTCAAAAATGACGGTAATTTAGTAATGGTAACTGCTATTACTCCAACGCCTGCTGGTGAAGGAAAAACTACAACAAGTATTTCACTATCCATGGCTTTAAACAAAATCCACAAAAGGTCAATAGTAACTCTAAGAGAACCTTCTTTGGGTCCAGTAATGGGTATAAAAGGGGGAGCAGCAGGTGGAGGCTACTCTCAAGTACTTCCTATGGAAGACATAAACTTACATTTCACAGGAGACATTCATGCCGTTACCTCAGCCCATAACCTAATATCAGCAATTTTAGATGATTACATAAAGTACAATAAATATGATATAGATTCAACCCAAGTCTCTTGGCCTCGAACTATGGACATGAACGATAGGGCTTTGAGAGAAATAATAGTTGCGTTGGGTGGAAAGAAAAACGGTTATCCCAGACAAGACGGTTTTATAATCACCGCTGCTTCAGAAATAATGGCAATACTATGTTTGATAGAAAATTTGGAAGACTTAAAGAAAAAATTATCTAATATAGTAGTTGCTAAAAATAAAAAGGGAGAACCAGTAACTGTAAAAGATTTAGAAATCACTGGGGCTCTTTCTGTACTCTTAAAAGACGCAATTAATCCTAATTTAGTTCAAACAATTGAAAATACACCTGCCTTTGTTCATGGTGGGCCTTTTGCAAATATCGCTCATGGAACCAATTCTATTTTAGCAACAAAACTTGCCTTGAAGCTTTCTGATTACGTTGTAACCGAAACAGGTTTTGGTTCTGATTTGGGAGGAGAAAAATTCTATGATTTTGTTTCTCCAACTTTTGGCTTAAAACCATCAGCTACGGTTTTGGTAGCTACAATACGGGCTTTAAAATACCATGGGGGACAAAACTTAAAGGATTTGAATACGCCAAACCTTGAAAGTTTAGAAAAAGGATTGCCTAACTTACAGGTTCACGTTGAAAACCTAAAAAAGTACAATATTCCTGTGGTTGTTTCTTTAAATAAATTTTACTCAGATACGGATGAAGAAATCAATATGGTAAAAGATTATTGTGATAAATTAGGTGTAGAAGTAAGTGTCAACGAAGGATTTGAGAAAGGTTCAGAAGGTGCTATAGACTTAGCTGAAAAAGTGGTAAAAGTTAGTGAACAACAATCCGAATTGAAAAGTATTTACGATTTTAAAGATCCTTTAGAAGTGAAAATAGAAAAGTTAGCAAAAAATATCTATCGTGCTTCCAAGGTTGAATATTCTTCGGAGGCCTTATCAACAATTAAATTTTTGAAAAAATACGGATACGAAAATCTCCCTGTAATTGTAGCAAAAACCCAGTATTCTATATCCGACGATCCTAAAAAACTTGGATTTCCAAAGGACTATACTTTCACAATACGAGATTTTGAACTTTCGGCGGGCGCAGGGTTCATTGTTGCATTGGCTGGAGATATATTGAGAATGCCTGGCCTTTCAAAGGTTCCCAATGCAGTGAATATGGACATAGACAATGAAGGAAACATATCCGGATTGTCATGAGCACGGTGAATAAATTGAATTTGGGGGGTATCACATTATGTTAATTGAAGTAGACAATATTATTGATGAAATAAAGGCAGAAATATCATCACTTAAAGAAAAAGTTCCTTATGAACCCAAATTAGTAAGTTTAGTTGTTGAACCCGATGAATCTACCAAATCTTATCTTAACTCTCAAAAAAGAAATGCAAAAAAATTTGGAATCAACTTAGAAATTGTTGAAAGTAATGATTTGACTAACGATTTAAGAAAATATAATGAAGACGATGATACTGATGCAATCTTTATTGCAAGACCTTTAAAGAAAGGATACACTGAATTAGATATAGCAAAATATATCAATCCAGAAAAAGATGTTGAAGGGGTAAGTTTACATAACATCGGTTCTATGTTTTACGAAAAAGAATTGTTTGTACCTTGTACAGCAGAAGCGGTGGTGAAAATAATAGAAGATACAACTGACGTTAGAGGTAAAAATATCGTTATCCTTGGAAGAAGTACAACGGTAGGGAAACCCGCTGCAATAATGCTTCAAAGACACGGAAGGGATGCCACTGTCACGGTCACACATACAAAAACTAAGAACTTAAAAGAGATAACCAAAGAAGCAGACATCTTGGTTGCAGCAATAGGTAAGGCTAATTTCGTTGATAGTACTTTTGTAAAAGAAGGAATGATCGTGATCGATGTGGGAATAAATGTAGTGGATGGAAAAATAGTGGGTGATGTAAATAAAGATGTCTCAGAAATATGCCAGTTAACACCTGTACCCGGTGGTGTTGGAAGCGTCACAACAGCTATTCTAATGAGAAATGTTTTTAGAGCGGCTAACAATAAAAAGGGAGATATGCAACTTTGAAGAATAATTTCAACGAAATTGTGGACAGAAAATCTACAGAGTCAGTAAAATGGAACGGTGTCAAAAGTCTTTATGGTAGAGATGATGTTATCCCCATGTGGGTAGCTGATATGGATTTTAAATCTCCACCTGAAGTAATTGAAGCATTAAAACAACGAGCAGAACATGGAATTTTTGGATATCCAATGTTAGACGAAGATTACTTTGTTCCTTTTATAAATTGGATCAAGGCAAGACATGGCATCGAGATAAAAAAAGAGTGGATAGTGACTACTGACGGTGTGGTTGACGCCTTAAAAATAGCCATACTTGCCTACTCCAAACCAGGAGACAACGTTGTAATTCAAACACCTGTTTACTATCCTTTTTATAACATCATCAAATCCAATGGCCGAATGATAATAAAAAATTCTCTAAAATTTGAAAACAGAAATTATAGCATGGATTTTGATGATTTAGAAAAGAAATTATCACTCAAAAGAACGAAATTATTCATCTTATGTAATCCGCACAACCCAGTGGGAAGAGTTTGGAAACGGGAAGAATTAGAAAAGTTAGTTCAATTATGTATTAAACATAACGTTCTTTTGTTATCCGACGAAATACATTCAGATCTAGTATTTTCTCCCAACAAACATATTCCAATATTTTCGATCTCACAAGATATAAAAGAGGGTTCTTTAACTTTTTATGCCCCAAGTAAAACATTCAATTTAGCTGGCTTAAAAGCCTCGTTTGCTGTTATCCCAAATGAACAATTAAGAACTGAATACAAAAATGTTATTGAGAGTCTTTCAAGTGATAATTTAAATATCTTTGGAATGGTTGCAGCTAAAGTTGCTTATGAAAGAGGTGAAGATTGGCTTGATGATTTACTAAATTACTTGAGAGCCAATATCGATTACGTGTACGATTTCTTCAATGAAAAACTACCTAAAGTAAAATTGCAAAAACCAGAAGGAACATATTTAATGTGGTTAGATTTTAGGGCATATGGAGATGAGCAAAAAGTCAAAGATATACTCGTAAACAAAGCAAAAGTTGGTTTAGAAGAAGGTAGCATCTTTGGAGAAGAAGGTAAAGGCTTTTTTAGAATGAATATTGGATGTCCCATATCTATGTTAAAAGATGCATGCAACAATATTTACGATGCTTTTAAAAATTTATAAAAATAGAAAAAGTAAAAGGGAGAATTTAATGTATAACTCTGCAAAGCAACTATTAGAACTTTGTGAAAAGCAAAAAAAGCCAATCTATCAAGTAGTTATAGAAGAAGAATCCAAATCATCTGGTTCAGCTCCTGAAATAATTCTTTCACAAATGAAAGAAATTTTATCTGTCATGGAGCACTCCTCTCAAAGTACCTTGAATAAAAAGGTACCTAGTTTATCAGGAATGATGGGAGGAGATGCTCAACGGGTTAACAATTATCAAAAGGATGGTAAAACCCTTTTAGGGGTTATTCCTAATAAAGCGATGGCTATGGCCCTTTCAACCGCAGAAGTCAATGCCTCTATGGGAAAAATAGTAGCAGCTCCCACTGCGGGCTCTTCTGGCATATTACCAGCAGTCTTGATGACTCTTGAGGAAAGTTTAAATTTGAATGAAGAGGATTTGATCCATGCCCTACTTGTAGCAGCGGGGATTGGACGAGTTATCGGTCAAAATGCAACCTTTTCTGGTGCTGAAGGGGGATGCCAAGTAGAGTGTGGTTCAGCGGCAGCTATGGCTGCGGGAGCTGCAGTGTTTGCTTCAGAAGGAAACAATGAACAAATCTTTCATGCAGCCTCTATTGCACTCATTAATATAATGGGGCTGGTTTGTGATCCCATTGCTGGTTTAGTAGAATTCCCATGTATTCTGAGAAATGCTTCAGGAGCTATAAATGCCTTGTCTGCCGCAGATTTAGCTCTTGCAGGGGTAAAATCTTTAATACCTTTTGATGAAGTGGTAAAAGCAATGTACAAAGTAGGAAAAGCTCTTCCAGAAAGCTTAAGAGAAACAGGGCTTGGTGGTATAGCAGGTACTCCAACAGGTTGTGCTATAAAAAACTCTCTGCTTAAGAATGGTTAAACTTTGTTACTTTCATTGCAATAATATCAGAGAGATAAAGAAAGGGATATCATATGAAAAACTTCGGTATTTTCGACGTAATCGGTCCCGTTATGATTGGTCCTTCTAGTTCTCATACTGCTGGTGCTGCTAGAATTGCTTTAGTAGCTCGAAGGATTGCCGGGGTAGGCTATCATCATGTGGATTTTTTTCTTCATGGTTCTTTCGCAGCTACTTACAAAGGCCATGGAACCGATAAGGCTCTTGTTGGAGGAATATTAGGGTTTGAGCCTAGTGATCTACGCATTAAGAATTCTTTTTTACATGCCAAAGAGGTAGGAATTACTTATAATTTTATTCCTGTTAACTTGGAAGACGTCCATCCTAATACTGTAAAAATTGAGTTTCATTACCCCGATGGAAGTTATTTTTATGTAATCGGTTCTTCTATCGGTGGGGGAAATATTGAAATCACTAATATTAATGGTACCTCTGTTATTTTTACAGCAGAAAATCCTACTTTACTTTTTAGATACAAAGAGCAAAAAGGAATGATTGCTTATATTTCCAATGCTTTGTACTCCAAAGGGCATAATATTGATTTAATGAGAACCATCAAAGAAGACGATGAGGTTCTTCTTATAGTAGAATTAAATGAAAGTTTAGATTCTGAACTCTATGAATCTATCCAAAACGGAAAGACTTTTTTATTTAGCAAATATATTTATGTACCCATTTCAAAAATAGGTAAAAGCAATGATTAAATAAAAGTTAAATGTCTTACTATTGAAAGTTTTAGAAAATAGTCAAATGCTTGCTTTTACAGTTTCCAAAAATAGTAAAAAACCCAAAACTAAGGAGGAAATTAAATTTGAGAGATTACAAAAAAATCTACTACGAGTGGTTAAATAATCCATATATTGATGAAAGAGCAAAAGAAGAATTAAAAAGTATTGAAAACAATCCTGAAGAGATAAAAGAAAGATTCTACAAAGATCTCGAGTTTGGAACAGCTGGATTGAGAGGAAAACTGGGTATAGGTTCGAATATGATGAATATATACACTGTGGGCAGAGCATCTCAAGCCCTTGCTGATTATATAACAGACTTTGGTGAAGAAAGGATGAAGATGGGTGTTGTGATAGCCTACGACGTACGCCACTTTTCAAAGGAGTTTGCAAAAGAATCTGCATTAATCCTTGCGGCTAATGGTATAAAAACTTACTTATTTGACGATATTAGGCCTACGCCCGTTTTATCCTTTGCTGTCAGATATCTGAAAACTACTGCTGGAATAGTCGTTACCGCTAGTCACAATCCGAAAGATTACAACGGTTACAAGGTTTATTGGGATCAAGGGTCTCAAATATTAGATGATGTTGCCAATGGAATAATAGAAAAGATCGAAAAAATAGGATACGATTTTAGTAAAATAAAAAAAATAAGCGAAGAAGAAGCGCTTAACAAGAATTTACTTCAATACATTTCAAAAGAAGTCGATGAAGAATACATTCAAAGAGTGGAAGGTTTGGCGTTAAGGGACGAAGATTTAGATAAAAATATAAAAATAGTTTACACACCTTTGAATGGAACATCAAATAATTTTGTCAGAAGGGTACTTAAAGATAGAGGTTTTAAAAATGTATTCATAGTTAAAGAACAAGAACTACCCGATCCAGATTTCAAAAGCGTTGCCAACCCAAATCCAGAATACGAAGTAGCTTTTGAAGAGGCAAAAAAATTAGGTTATGAAAAAAATGCCCAATTACTTTTAGCAAATGATCCCGATGGAGATAGAACCGCTTTAGAAATTTTAGATGGCAACAATTACAAAATGTTAAACGGTAACCAAGTTGGAGCCCTTTTGGTTAATTACATACTAGAAAGCAAGAGTAAAAAAGGTAGTTTGGAAGAAAACTCTGTTATCATAAAATCGATAGTTACGGGAGATCTCACAAAAAGGATTGCAAAAAAATATGGTGTATCCGTTCTTGAAACACTTACTGGATTTAAAAATATTTGTGGAAAAGAAAACGAATTAGAAAAAGAAGGTAAGAGTAAGTTTCTCTTTGGTTTCGAAGAAAGTATTGGTTATATATACGGCACCTTTGTGAGAGATAAGGATGGAACTATTGCCTCTATGCTTATATCAGAGATGGTTGGATACTACTCTAAAAAAAATAAGAATTTAATTGAGGTATTAGAAGATATTTATCAGGAGTATGGTTACGAGTTGGAAAACAATTATTCTCTTGTGCTTGAAGGAGTTGAAGGCCAAGAAAGAATTAAAAGGATAATGGAGAAATTCAGAAACAACTTTCCCAAAGAAATGGGGGATCTCAAACTTGAACAATACGCGGATTATTTAAAAAGAAAAATATACAATTTAACAACAGGTGAAATTAACGATATAACCGATATACCTTCTTCTGATGTTTTAAGATTCTGGTTTAGCGATGGTTCATGGTATGCAATTAGGCCCTCCGGTACTGAACCAAAACTTAAAATATACATATATTCAAACGATAAAGAAAAAGAAAAATCAAAAGCAAAACTCGATCTGATTAGAAATACCGTTGATAGCATCATAGAACATGTTGTTTAGCGTTTCACACCTTATTGGGGGAAAAAACTATGATGGATATAGATAATACATCAGACTCTATAAAAGATAAAGACAAAATCGAAGGATATATCTCAGAATTTTTATCATATCTGAAATTCGTCAAGCGAAGGGCAGATTCTACTATATATGAATACAAAAAAATATTGAAGAGTTATAAAAAATTTGTTCAAATTTATGGTCTTACCCGAGGATGCTTTCTTAAATATCTTGAAGAGATCTCAAATCTATCACAAAGAACCATAAAACTTAGGATAGTTGTTTTAAAATCCTTTTTGAACTATCTATACGAAAATGGAGAAATATCTGGTAAAAAATATTGGAAAGATGCAAACGCAAAAATTCCAAGTGACGTTCCCAAAGGCTTGACAGAAAGTCAAATCAAAGTTTTTTTCTCGGTTATTGAAGACAAATTTGACAAAACTTTTTATTCATTGTTATTAAAAACAGGTTTAAGAATTTCAGAGGCTTTGTGGTTAGAAAAAGAGCAAATTATTTTTTACAACGATCATGCTGAGCTTGTTATAAATGGGAAAGGAAACAGAGTAAGATATCTAAAGATTTCAAAACAATACGCAGAACAGTTAATAACCTTTGCAGAAAAAAACACCCCAAAGGGGGCTCAAGGTAAGAAGTATATCTTTTCAAATGACAACGATGTCCCCATAACTTCTAGAACTATGGAGAGAAGATTCAAAGATTACGTTATTAAAGCCAACAATAAAATTGATCAATTAAGAACAAAGGGCTATAACAATATAAATTATATTAACGCAACTCCTCATGCTTTAAGACACACATGTGCAAAAAGGCTTTTGAACTCGGGAAAAAATTTGGAGGAAGTTCGATATATACTTGGACATACAACCATCTCAACTACTGGGATATACGTAAGATCTGATAGCCATAGTTCAGTGCTGGATCAAATATAACAATTTCAAAGTTACCTCTCAAAAAGTTCCCCAACTTAACGGGGAACTTTTTAATAAAGAAAAAAATATTTTTATTGTTTATTATATGTTTAACTTTACATTGTATAATAATATTTACAGTGATATAATATATTTACTATTAAAAAGATTATTCTTATTAAATATAAATATATCTAATATATAATTTATGTATGACGTATAATAAAATATATAATGTATATATGATCTTTGAAAATTAAAATATAACAAAACGGATCAACAATAAATTAATAATATGAATTTTTCCATTGACAAATAAAAAAGTAAGTAATTTAGTAAAAAATAGAAAAGAAATTAATGTCGGAAAACCTAAGTTTTCCGACATAGTGAATTAAACAATCTAAAGTTACTAATTTTAACCTCTAAAAACCTTTATCTATGCTAATTACACATTATCTCTTTGTAAGAAGCCCTGAGAGCCTTTGAAATTTTAAATAAATATAGAAACTAATATATTAAATTTAATTCTCAAAATTAAGCGTTTTACGAAGACCTTTTTCTTTAGGAAGTGTTAGATAAAAAATTTTACCTTCATTTAAGATGAAAATTTAATTTTTCCCCTTTACCCAGGAATCCTTTTTATATACATTGTATATTTATATCATTTTGTACGCATTAACAAATATATAAATTTAAAAGTTTCTTCTTATGCTCAAAGAATGTTATAATATTAATTGATACCCAAAGTTGAAATTAAAAGGGCAAAAAAGTAAAGAAGGTGAAATACAAATGGAAAGGGCACTTAATGTTAAAGTTGATGTTGTTTCAGATAGAGCTATAAGAGAAGAGTTAAAAGATGAAATATTAAAAGAAGCTATATTAATATGAAAAGAGATTACACTCTTATTTTACAAATTTTATAAGTTGGAGAAGATGTATGGCTAAAAGGCAAAAAACTTCAAAAAAAAATACAAAATATAAAATTGAAGTATTAATCGATTTGGCAAAGGGGGAACTACTCAATCACGGCATCACTAACTTCAATTATGAAAAGGTTATCTACGATGCCAAACTCAGCAAATCGACTGTTTATAAAAAGTTTGGAAAAAAAGATGAATTCATAATTTTTGTTATTAAGAGTTTATTGGACGATTTCTTCACCCCTTTTAAGAAATACGTTGATGATTTTAACACTTTCCAAGAAGTGCTTGAGTATCTCTCAAACTTAAACTTCGATGTTCAATCTCTGATGAAAGAGTACCCCATAGATGATCTTTTTGAACACCCTGAGATCACTTCCATTATAAATGATTACTACTATCAACGTTTTGGTAAGGTAATCATAGAAAAGATTGCTGAGTTTCAAAATGCTGGACAAATAAGAAAGGATATCGAAGCTAAATACATCTTAGAATTTCTTACTTCTGTTACCAAAGGAATGGGTATGATGCTCAAAGATCATGATTTCAAAGAAGTCATAGGTAATTATACAAAGTTAATCGAAACCGCCTTAGCTTATAAAATAAATTCTGAAAAGGAGTGAATAATATTAAATCCAAAAATCAGTTAAGATCCAGTAATTTTTTGACCGTCTTGAGTCTCACAATCTTTATTTTAGTTTTTTTTAATGTTAGTACAGTTGTCATAGCTGCTCCAATTTCGAGTAGGGTTCCAATTGCTAGAGATAACGAAGATTCCTCAAAAATACAAATAATAGAACCGTCTAAAATTGCTGAACCTGTGCCCAAATCTGTTCCCACAATCCCACCTTCGAAAACAATAACTAATCAAATACAAAATGAATTAATTTCAAAATTTGAAAGTTTTCAAGGATTTGTTGGGTTTGAATTGAGAGATCTTGGCACCAATGAAGTTCTTTTCAACTACAATTCAGATAAATTATTCATCCCTGCCTCAAACACAAAATTAATTACCGCCCTCGTTGCCTTGGAAAGTCTGGGGGATAATTACAAATTCGAAACTAAAATATACCATACAGGGGAAATATCACCTAATTTCAGAGGAAATCTGTATATAAAAGGATTTGGAGACCCTGTTTTAACTTCCTTACAATATAAAGAAATACTAAAAAGGGCAACGGTGGATAGAGGAATAAAAAGGATATATGGTGATATAATTTTCGATTATTCTTTCATGACCGAAGAAGGTTTTGGTAGAGGCTGGATGTGGGATGACCCCCAGCCACAAATCGCTGCAATTAATATTTGGCAAACAAGCTATGAATCTTTTAAATATAAAACAAATCATGAAATAAAAGATTATATAAACTTCCTTACAACATTATTCTTGCAAGAAATAGGTGTTGAATTTTGGGGAGAAATAAGATATGATGAAGTGCCTTTTAACGCTAATCTTCTATATACAAATCATTCTCCACCACTAATCAATATAATACAACAAATGTTGGAAACAAGCGATAACCAGATAGCCGAACAGATTTTTAGAAATCTTGGCGCTATTTATGGCAATGGGAAAATAGAAGATTCTGAAAATCACTTCCAAAAAGTAATCAAAGAAACCTTAGGATACGACCCAACCGATTATGTAATTAAAGATGGTTGTGGATTATCAATGTACAACTTGTTACCCCCAAAGATGATATCTGATACATTATTTTATCTATATTCAAAGTATCAATCTAAATTTTTTGATTACTTAGCATCACCATACGAAAAAAGCACTCTTGAAAATCGTTTTAACTTTGAAATTTACGCAAAAACTGGAACTTTATATTACGATTCTGCCATCAGTGGGATTTTCAAATCAAAAAGTGGAAAATATTATATTTTTAGCTTAATGGAAAACAACTTTTCCTTTGATGTTTTGAAGGTGAAAGAGTTTGAAAATTCCATAATCAACTATCTCTATGAAAACTTATAATAACAAAAGGGGGATTAATTTATGAGTGAAGAGTTCAACGGTTACTACAGATTTCCGACCATTTACAACGATCAAATAGCCTTTGTTGCAGAAGATGACATCTGGGTAGTTCCTTCTTCAGGGGGAATAGCCAGAAGGTTAACCACAAATGTTGGAGAAATCTCTGATCTAACTTTTTCTGAAGATGGAAAATGGATAGCTTTTACTGGAAGAGATGAAGGAGTACCTGACGTATATATAATTCCTTCAATTGGGGGAGTACCAATTAGGTTAACATATCTAGGCGCAAACAGCAAGGTACTATGTTGGCATAATGGGAAGATAATCTTTTCATCAAATTATGTTCAACCGTTTAAAAGGATTACATCTCTATGGGAAGTAGACGTTGAAGATAAGAGAAAATTAAAACAATTAGATTTTGGTATATGCACTGAAATCTCGTTTGGGAAAGAAAAAGGTGTTGTTTTAGGAAGAAAAACAGGAGACCCAGCTCGATGGAAAAAGTACAGAGGTGGAACAGCGGGTGAATTACTGATAGACTTGGAAGGAAACTACAACTTCAGAAAATTGATCGACTTAAAATCCAACTTTGCCAACCCAATATGGATCCAAGACCGGATTTATTTTATCTCTGACCATGACGATGTTGCTAACATATACTCCTGCACAGTTGAAGGAAAAGACCTAAAAAAGCACACATATCACAATGATTTTTATGTTAGAAATCCAAAATCTGATGGAAAAAATATTGTATACCATGCCGGTTCGGATATTTATATTTTGAATTTATCAAATAACGTATCAGAAAAGGTAAATATAAAATACTACAGTACCTTACCACAAAGAAACAGAAAATTCGTTGACCCAACACAGTATTTTGAAGGTTTCTCTATTTCTAAAGATGCTGAGAATTTAATAACTACTCATAGAGGCAAAAGCTTTTATTACAATAACTGGTACGGTCCCGTTAAACAACTTGGAAAAGAAAACGGTGTCAGATATAGGCTTACCACATACCTAAATCTAAAAGATGAAGAAAAGGCAGTAACAATCAGTGATGAAAATAATTATGAACATATCGAGGTGTATGATCTAAAAACTGGCAATTTAATAAAAAAAGTAGAAGAATATGATTTAGGAAGGGTTATGAATATCGTTGCCTCTCCGAAAGATGAAGAAATTTTATTAACCAATCAAAGAAACGAACTCATTTTGATTGATTTGAGAAACCATAAGAAGATTGATGTGGATAAAAGTACCTTTGGTCCCATTAATGGATATTCTTTCTCTCCAGATGGTAGGTGGATTGCTTATTCAAAGTTTATAAACAGCAAACAAGCAGCTATTATGATATTTGATAAGGAAAAAGAAGAGGTACACCAAGTTACAAAACCTATTCTATTTGATGTAGACCCTGTCTTTGATCCTGAAGGGAAATATCTTTATTTTCTATCTTATAGAATATTCAACCCAATTGAAGATAGATTTCAAATGAATTTAGCTTTCGAAAAAGGAACAAAGCCTTATCTTATAACACTAAAAAAAGATATTTGCTCTCCATTTCAGGAAATAATCAAAGAAGAAGAAGAGAAAGAGAAAGAGAAAAAAGAAGAAGAAATAAAAGTTGATATTGATTTTGATAACATCGCTGATAGAATTATACCCTTCCCGGTTAGTGAAGAAAGATATGTAAATATACAAGCTGCTAAAGAGAAGGTTTTTTACGCTATTTCTCCTGTAAGTGGTGTACTGGAAGATGAAGAAGATATGCTCAGCGAGAAACATGAAAAATTAACCTTGAAATACTACGATCTCACAGAAAAAGAAGAAAAAACTTATCTTGAGGGAATTTCAGATTTTCAAATTTCCGAGGACAAAGAAAAAATCGCAATTCTGATAGACGATGAACTAAGAATTCTTAAAACTACCAATCCTCCCTCCCCAGAACAAGAAAAAGAATGTGAAAATAAGTATACAAGAAAGTGCGGCTGGATAGATTTTCACAGAATCAATGTGGAAGTTCAACCACTGTTAGAATGGAGACAAATGCTTTGTGAAGCTTGGCGCCTACAAAAGTTCTATTTTTGGAACAAGGACAAACTAGACGAAATTGAATGGGATAAGATATTAGAAAAGTATTATCCTCTAGTTGAAAGAATAGCAACAAGAACAGAATTTTCTGATTTAATATGGGAAATGCAAGGCGAATTAAAATCATCACACGCCTACGAGATGGGAGGAGAATACAAACCCAAACCAGTTTACAAAATTGGATATTTAGGAGCAGATTTGATACTCGATGAAGATAGAAAACTATATAAAATTAGTCACATCGTAAAGGGAGACATATGGGACGAAAAAAATAAACCCCCATTACTTGGACCAGGGGTTGAGGTAAAAGAAGGAGATTACCTATTAGCGATAAACGGCATAGAAATAAAGGATAAAATACCCAATGAATTTTTGGTGAATTACAGTGGTAAAGATGTTGAAATAGTGGTATCAAGCAGCGATAATATTGATCATAAGAGAAAGTATGTTGTCAAAACGTTAAAAGATGAAACACCTCTAAGATACCGAGAATGGGTAGAAAAAAACAAGAAATATGTTCATGAAAAAACTGATTCACGGATTGGATACATTCACATCCCAGATATGGGATACACTGGATATGTAGAATTTCACAGAAACTTCTTAAGCGAAGTCAGATATGATGGACTCATAATCGATGTAAGAGTCAACAGTGGTGGTTTTGTATCTTCAATGATCTTGGATAAATTGAATAGAAAGTTTATTGGATACGATCTCTCACCATATAGAGAAGCCCAAGCCTATCAATATGACAGTGTAAGAGGCCCAATGGTTGCTATAACGAACGAGTTTGCTGGTTCAGATGGGGATATTTTTAGTCACTCCTTCAAATTAATGAAACTAGGGAAACTTATAGGTAAGAGAACGTGGGGGGGAGTGATTGGAATCTGGCCCAGAAATCCACTTGTTGATCATACCATAACAACTCAACCAGAAATGGCCTTTTGGTTTAAAGATGTTGGATGGGATGTTGAAAATTATGGAACCGATCCGGACATTGAAATAGATATTACCCCAAAAGATTATAAAGAAAATAAAGATACGCAACTCGATATGGCTATAGAGATTGTACTAAAAGAACTGAAAGAAAATCCACCAATAGCTCCAAATGATATCAAAAAGCCATAAATTATTAAATAATACAAAAGCCGAGCGTACTGCTCGGCTTTTAGTTTAAATTAAGATCTGTTTCTTATCTCTCTTCAATTGGAAAAGATACGTATTTAGGAATACCATTTTCATAAAGCGGATAACTTTCTCCTTGGATTAAAGGTTTAGCATACTCAATAAAATTCTCATTCACACCATAACCATCAACAGAAATATATTCTTCAGGTAAATATTTGGTATTATTTGCCACTTCAAATAAGGGAACCTTCCCAAATTCTATCTTGTAAGGGTTGTTCGAAAGGCGGTTAATTGTTACCATGAATCCTGATATACCATCCAGAGCATATTCTAAGGCCTTTTCCCCTACCATAACCGCTTCAGTTTGATCAGTCTTACTAACGATGTGTCCAGCACTTCTTTGAAGATAATCCGGGATAGACACATGTACTTTCAAACCTAACCTTGTTAAAATAATGTTGGCAACAACTCTTCCTACATCTCCCAACTGCCTGTTTCCAAAACTATCGGTGTATCCCATATCAGAAACAAAAGCCCCGCTTTTATACCTAATACCTTCAGAGACAGCAATCGTACAGTAACCATTCTTACTTACTTCTTTTTGAACTTTGTCTATAAAATGATCTTCTTCAAAAATCCTTTCGGGTAGCAAAATGATATGAGGTCCAAAATCTCTATTCAACTTTGCCAACGAAGTAGCTGCGGTAAGCCAGCCTGCATGTCTCCCCATTGTCTCCATTATGAAAATTTTTGTAGAATCTTTTGCCATACTACGCGTATCTATACTTGCTTCCAACATTGAAATTGCCAAATACTTTGCTGCAGAACCATAACCCGGAGAGTGATCGGTGCCGTATAGATCGTTATCTATTGTTTTTGGAATACCTATGACTTTTAAATCATAACCAATTTTTTTTGAATACTCATCGATTTTATGGGCCGTATCCATTGAATCGTTACCACCGTTATAAAAGAAATAACTAATATTATAATCTTCAAACGTTTTAAAAAGTTTTTGAAAACCTTCTTCGTCTCCTTCTTTTAACCTATGTCTGCAAGTACCAAAGGCACTTGCAGGTGTGGTTTTCAAATTATTTATTTTATCAAAAGATTCTTTTGTTAAATCGAATAATTTCCCTTCAAGGACTCCAGTGATACCATTTATTCCCACATATATCTTATCAATTTGTGGATCCTTTAAAGCCTTACTTATCAGTCCATATGCAGAAGCATTTATGACACTTGTAACTCCCCCTGATTGTGCATATAAAATATTTTTTTTGTTCAATAATTACACCCCCGAACTTTTAATTTAAATTACAATTTACCTATATTTCAGCCTTCTTCTGCAAGTTCCAGAAAACTTCTTTCTCTTATAGAATTCTTTTCAACAGAAAGGATCATTCCAAAACCTTGTGCATTTTTTGCTCCCAATCCTGAATTAAGCGCTAATTTCAACAATTGAGTTTCACCTTTTAAAATGAAATATCCAGTCCATCCTTTTATGATAATATCTTTGTAAAAAAGTAATTTCTCATTTTTTTCCGTTATACCGTAAGGTTCAATATAAAAATTATTGTTTTTTATTACAATACCTAATGCTGAAGCTTTTCTTTTGAGGTTTTCTTCTATCAATTTTTTAAAATCTGATGAATAGGGAGAAAAATAATGAGTATAACGATTTCCGTTTGGTAGGACGATAGTTGAATATGCTGTAATGGGCGATAAAGTTTTAACAAGCATTTCTTCATCCACTTCATTTTGAATAACTTCATACTTCCTCAAAGTAAAATAATTTTTTTCGATTCTCACGACCTTTTGTTCATTTAAAGAATGTAAAACCGCCTCTACTAATTTATCAATTGGGGAAGCGAAGTAAATATTGAATAAACCTTTAAAAATCATCCTTCTATTCTCAACTTTAAAAGAACTATAGGGGTAAATCCTTGAAAAAGTGAAAAGCTTCAACTTCTTATCTTCAGACCTTGTTCCTAAATCGTGGTACTTAGGTACAGTATCTGACATTAAATAGTAAAACAATCCTTGCAAAGGTCTATTGTAATGAACAGGAAGATCGATTTTGTCGCCTTCTAGAGCTCCAAAAACTAACTTAATGACCAATAGAATCCCCCCAATATTAATAATAAGTCTTTAGATAAAACCCTTTGTGACAAACGCACAAAGGGTTTATTGACTCAAAGAAATTAAAATATAGCTTGTTCGGTCTCCTTATCGAATGCATGTATCATTTTTAAATCAATTGCGACTTCAAAATTCTGTCCAGATTCTGCTCGCGTTTGAGGACTTACCTTTGCAGTCATAGATTGTCCAGCAATCGTTAAATGGAGTAAAGTCTCACTCCCCAAAGGTTCAACAACGTCAACGAGAGCTTTTAAAATATTAGTTTCTTCAGCACCTTCGAAAAAATTTTTGTCATAAATATCTTCTGGTCTAACACCAAATATAACATCCTTATCTATATAATTTTCAAGTAAAGGGGCTTTATCATCTGGTACTTTTATAGATATTCCTTCTGATTTGAACCAAATGCCGTTATTTCTAGCTACTTTTACATTCAAGAAATTCATTGGAGGCGTCCCAATAAATCCAGCAACAAAAATGTTAGCTGGGTTATTGTATACATCAAAAGGTCCACCAACCTGTTGAATTAATCCTTCATTCATTATAACAATTTTGTCAGCCATAGTCATAGCTTCCACTTGGTCATGTGTAACGTAAGCAATAGTAGCTTCCAACCTTTTTTGTAGTTTCTTAAGTTCGGCTCTCATCTGCACCCTTAGTTTTGCATCTAAGTTTGAAAGAGGTTCATCAAATAAGAAAACTTTAGGATCCCTTACTATGGCTCTACCAACTGCTACCCTCTGTCTTTGTCCCCCTGATAACTGTTTTGGTTTTCTATCTAGCAAATGATCGATCCCGAGAATTTTTGCGGCGTTTCTAACTCTCCTTTCAATTTCGTCTTTAGGGGTTTTTCTCAATTTCAATCCAAAAGCCATATTATCGTAAACAGTCATATGTGGATAAAGGGCATAATTTTGGAAAACCATCGCAATATCTCTATCCTTTGGTTCCACATCATTTACAACTTTTTGGTCTATTTTTATTGTTCCTTCAGTAATGTCTTCTAATCCCGCGATCATCCTTAAAGTAGTAGTTTTCCCACATCCTGAAGGTCCAAGTAATACAAGGAATTCCTTATCCTCTATTTCAAATTCTACATCCTTTACTGCGTGAAATCCGTTTGGATAAACCTTGTTAACCTTTTCTAATACAACTTGAGCCATTAAAGTACACCTCCATCTTTTAATTTATTCTGTCTTTAATAACACTAAAACTTGTGTTAGCGCCCCTTCGCCTCGCAGCCACCCATAAGGAAAAAAGAGTCTATGCCATACCTGCAGAGTCAACCAAAAAGAATGATGAACTCAGTAATCAAAATCTTTAAAAAAGTCCTTAATCCGATGATATTCCTCTACGTTTTCTATCTCAAAAAGAGAAATATCTCTCACTTCATCGACGAATTCCATGAGCTTAACAAATTTATCATAATCTAATAAAACAACCTTTGGTACACCATTCTTGGTAATAACAATGTCTTTGTTTTCAACTTCATCAACAACTTGAGATAATTTTGCTTTCGCTTCGGCTAAGCTATAAAAAGTAAAGTCTTTTAAATACATATCTCACACCCCTTGACTATAATTATAGTCAATTTATTCTAATTTGTCAACCCAAGGAATTTAAAGATTTTTGGGCATAATCAATTCTAATTCATTCTAATGCCAAATAATCTCATCTAATTGATATATTTGGCTTTGGTATATCTTTTTACTTCTTCAATATCGGCAATAGAAAGGCCAAAATTCGACCAATAAGGGATAATTGTGTTGTTTAGAAGCAAAGGATCTATATTTGAAGATATAGCATTTTTTTTAACAAGTTCTTCGTATTCAACCGTGCCAGGAATTGGAGTAAATTCGTTTAAATTCACCTTTATTCCGAGCGAATGGCAGAAATCAACAGCTTGTATTACATCATTCTTATTCTGAGATGGTAGATTTACCAAGACGTAAGCATAAACATCGTTCATATCAAAACCAGCATTTTTCAGACATGTAACCGCTTTTACAAGATCGTTATTAGTTACCTTAAACCCTGTCCCTTTTTGAATATTAAAATCATAGCTTTCGTATCCCAGCTTTATCGTTTTAAAATTTGCTTTTTTCAATAACAAAGCTATTTCATCATCAACACGTCGGGCATGTATACCATTGGGCAAATGATATCGAACGTCAAATTTAGAAAGGTACTTCAACAATTCTTTAATATCTTTTCTTAATAAAAACGCATCGTCAAAAAAAACGATATCTTTTACATAGGGTCTTTTTTTAAGAACATACTCTATATTATTTATTATTTTGTCTATACTTCTATATTGAAATTTCCACATCTTAGGAGTTACACAATACGTACAGTGAAAGGGACAACCTACTGAAGAAACTAGAACAACATAAGTCAAATAAGAAGCATAAAAATCGTAGGTAAGATCGATTTCTTCAAACCAGTTGAAGTTATCTAATTTTATGGTATCTTCGTTTAGTACTTCCAAAACTGTCTTTAAAGGAGACATACCTGTTCCTGGAGAAATATTGACTCCAAATTTGGAAAAATTATCTTCTGCATGCTTTGTATACAAAGTTGAATAAATTCCACCTAAAAAGATAGGAGTTGACGGGAAGAAATTTCTCAAAATTTCGATAGTTTTTTCTCCACCGTAGTACCAGTATGTTAAAGTGATTCCCACCAAAATTGCATCAACTTTGTTCTGTTTTTTTATAGCTTCTAATTTACTTTCAAACAATTTTAAAGGTAATCCATACCTTTTAAATTTTCTTGGAATATTCTTTAATATATCCGGCTTTTCAACGCCTTCGTTATAAAACTTACCAGTTCCGTACTTTTTATCTTTTGGAGGATATTTTGAAATTAAATCATCATCATGCCTGTTTAGCAGATCGATAAAAGTTACGCTGTGACCTAAATAAGTTAGTACCTCACTTATGTATAACAACCCTAAGGGCTTAAGCCAAAAATCATATGCTGCAAAATCGTAGATCCAAGGATTAACAACCAAGAAGTTCAAATCGTTGCCTCCTATCACAATTTCTTGATTTCTTTTGAATAATATAATATTCCCTTTAATGTTAAATAAGGGTCGTAATGCTTGAAAATAGATATTTTACTCGAAAGGAAACTCATATCTCCCCCAGTTGCTACAACGACAAAATCTTTGTTCCTTTCTCTTTTTATTTCGTCTATAAGTCTCTCTATCCCGTATAACGTTGTTTTTATTACCCCTATTTGAATATTGTCGATAGTATTTTTCCCCAAATGGTATTCAGGAATCTTTATCTCTACCTTCGGAAGTTGGGCAGTTCTAGAAAACAATGCACCTATAGCGGTCTTAAATCCAGGAATTATCGCACCACCAACAAAATTCCCTCCTTCTAAGACATCTACGGTTATAGCGGTCCCAAAATCTAGAGCAATTACGTTGTCACCATATTCTTGTTTACATGCAATAACGTTACATATTCTATCCGCACCAACTTCTTTGGGATAATCTACTAAATATGCTATATTATTAATTTTGTTCTTCGTACCAACAAAAATAATTTCAACATTAAAATATTTTTTTAGCATCTGTTCTAAAATAAAGTTTACATTGGGAACCACAGAAGAAATGCCTGCCAAGGTTATCTTGTTTAAATCAACATTTACCCGATTTAATAAATTTGAAATGATAACAAATAAACCATCCTCCGACTCAAAGCTACTTGGTCCAATTCTCCAAGTCAAAAACTTACCATCTTGGTGTATCCCAACCATCGTATAAGAGTTACCGACATCAAATAAAAGTTCCAATTTTACCCCTTCCTTTCTTTACCTTGAACCCCTTTGGGGGCGTCTCTTCATAATATATGGTAGGCTGCCTTCCTTAGACGATTCATGACTGCTATACCTATACCTTTATCTTCTATACCTTCGATAATCATGGCATCAACTTTTTCATCGTATTTTCTTAACATTTCAAAAAGTTTAACCGCAAATTCATAGTAATTTGATTCACTACCTATAGTGTCAAAATTAATATTATGATCTTTATAATATCCAACATGTTCTTTCAGGCAGAGAACTAAAGGATTGTTATAACTTTTCACTTCCTCTAAAACCTTTTTTACCATAGTATTTGCATCATCATGTTCAACCAAAATAACAGGGGTGTTAGGAGCATAATGCCTGTATTTCATACCCGGAGATTTTATATAGTCCGGTTCTATTTTTCCATATACAAAATCAGGAATAATAATATCTCCAAAAATCTCTTTTAATTTCTCAGGTGGAATGGGACCTGGCCGTAATATTATTGGTATCTTTCCTTGAGTTAAATCAATTATCGTCGATTCTACTCCAAACTCTACTTTACCTCCAATAATTATATAGTCAACTTTCCCAAGCATATCCTTTAAAACATGTTCCGACATTGTTGGACTAGGCTTACCTGAAATATTAGCACTTGGTGCAGCAATTGGTACTTCAGCGTACTCTATCAATTTTAAAGCTACAGGATGGGCGGGCATTCTAATAGCCAAGGTGTCTTTTCCAGCTGTCACAATATCTGGAACAACCTCCCGTTTTTTCAATACAAAAGTAATCGGACCTGGTAATAACCTTTCTATTTTTTCTAAAAGAGCATAAGAGATATAAGTATACTCTAAAAAAGATCTAACGTTTGATACATGGAGTATCAAAGGATTGTCGTAAGGTCTACCTTTAGCTTCAAAAATCTTTCTCACGGCATTTTCTGAAAGACCATTTGCCCCCAAACCGTAAACCGTTTCAGTAGGAAAAACGACTGTTTTATCTTCTTTGATTGCTTGAGCTGCTTCTTTAATTTTTTCCTCTTCGATATTTAATGGATCCACGTCGATAACTTTGGTTTCCATAATGAATTCTCCTTTTCCATTTGGCAAATAAAAATACCTTCAACTTATATTATACAAGAAAACATCAAAAAAGTGAAATAATCGATCATAATGACCTCTAATCTCTGTTAAATGTCTCTAAATACAAATATTCGACTTTTTTCTTGTAGTAAAGCTAAATGTGGTATAATTCAAAAAGTACACGTTGGATGGAGAGCGGGGGCTAAGTGCCGTTAAAAGCAAAAGAAAGAGAAAAGGTGGGTTATAAATGAATACTCAAAAGACCGTAATAGAAGAATTAATAAGTAAAATAAACAAAAAGGAAAATATGCTAGATGATTCGCTAGAGAACGATAATTTTGAAATTTTTTCTAAAACGCTAGAAGAAAGATTGGAACTACTGAAACAATTGGAACCATTTAAAAACGAACTCGCCGTAAAAAACGTCCTTGAAAAAATCTTAAAAAAAGATTCTGAGCGTTCAAAAAGTATAGAGGAGAAGATGAAAAAAATCAAAGGCGATCAATTCAACGTTCAGGTGAGTAAAAAAGCTATGAAAAAAGGATATCTCAAGATCGAGGAGTCCTTAAGTCGTCACAAAATTAACAGAAGTGGTTAAACACTCACTAGAGATCCTTTCTATAATACTTTGATTTAAAATGAATTTTTTCTGCTTCTTCGTAAACAATATTTCGTGCCTCTTCTAATGTATTTGCTTTATTTACTATCGATAATACCCTACCACCGTTGGTAAGTAAATCTTCACCATCTTTTTTAACACCAGAATAAAAGATTTTCGAAGTTATTTCAGGTTTAATTGTGATTCTTTCACCTTTCGCATAGGAAAAAGGGTAACCTTCGCTACTAAGCACAAGACAAAAAGAAAAGCCATCATAAAACTCAATATTGGTAGTGTTAACTCTCTCTTCTTCTATGTCGTTTATGATATCACTAAAATCAGATTTTAATAAATAAAGCATCGATTGGGCTTCTGGGTCTCCTAAACGCACATTGTATTCCAATACAAAGGGTTCATCATTTTCAATTATTAAACCTATGTACAAGAATCCCTTGTACAATAAACCCTCTTCTTCTAAACCTTTGATAGTTGGGTTTATGATTTTTTGAAATATTATCTTTGTTAATTTTTCATCAACGTCAGGATGAGGTGTAATTGCTCCCATCCCTCCAGTATTTGGGCCTTGATCTTTTTCCAACAACTTCTTATGGTCCTTCGAAACGTTAAAAAATTTGTAATTTCGACCATCCATCAGCAAAAAAACAGAGGCTTCAAAGCCTTTTAAATATTCCTCAACAACAATTTTTCTACCAGCTTCACCGAATTTTTCTTCTTTCATAAGTTCATTAAGAGCTTGGGTAGAATCTTTATAAGAATTACATATAAAAACACCCTTACCTGCCGCTAAACCATCGGCTTTTATTACCAATGGATACGAAGCTTTTTTGGAATATTCAAGGGCATCTTTTAACTCAATAAATGTATTAAAAGATGCAGTTTGAACGTTGTGCCTTTTCATGAAACTCTTTGCGAATATCTTACTGCTTTCTAATTGGGCGGCATTTTGGCTGGGACCGATTATTTTTAAATTTGACTCCTCAAACTTATCGACTATTCCATTAGCCAAATACTCTTCCGAACCTACTATCGTTATATCTATATTGTTATTTTTAACAAAATTCAAAATTTCTTTGATAGATTCTATTTTTAAACATTCACATTTATTTTCAATTGATATACCATCATTACCAGGGGCCACAAACACTTTTTCTATATCTTTACTTTGAGATAACTTCCAAGCGATTGTGTGTTCTCTACCACCTTTGCCTACTACTAATACTTTCATTATTTTTTTCCTCCTGTTACAAAAAAAATAACCACCCTCGTTTTATGTCTACAAAAAGTAAGATCTACTAAACCATCAAATTACCTTTACCTTGATTTTTTGATAGATACATTTTTCTGTCTGCAATTTCAACGATCTCTTTATAATTATTAATTACTTCATCACAAGTACTTAATCCCGCACTAAAACTGATCTTTGGTTGAAAAACTTTTAGCACATCATAGAGCCTTTCTATAATCTTTATACCAATCTCTGTTGAAATACCAGTAAATAAAATTACAAATTCATCTCCACCATATCTATAAACCCTGTCTTTATTTCTAACAGTATTCAATATTAATTGAGAAAATTTAACAAGAACATCATCACCAAACTTATGGCCATATTTATCGTTTATGTCCTTGAAATCATCCAAATCTATAAATACAGCACAAATTTTCTCTTCATTTTTTTCAAAATCTTCCAAATCAGAAAATAATTTAGAATGGTTAAAAAGTCCCGTTAAACTATCTCTCTCGGCTTGGTCTCTAATCTCCATGAATTTTTGTGAATGCTCCAACGCCAGTGAGACTAACTGAGCGAAAACCGATAAAATGTTCAACTCCTCTTTAGACGGCCTTAAATTATTTTCTGGAGAATCCAAAGATATATACCCTATAATGTTGTTTCTTTCATCTCTCAAAGCTAATAGCAATAAATCATCAGGATCCCATAAATTCTGATTATCTTCTAAATAATCTATGCTCACTTCATCCCTAGGTTGATAAGTATAAGTTTCGCTTATTTTATCAGCGTGAGGAATAAAGTAGGTATCTTTATAATTATATTTTTCATCCATAAATTTAAGAACTTCAGATATAGGAACCTCTTGACCTTTAATTTTTTCAAACATTTCTTCTTTTAGACCTCGATGTGCTATTCTTTCAACTTTATTATTCTGATAATTAAACAAACTGATAAGAACATATGCATAACCCATATTTTTCTGCATTATTTCTGCTATTTGATCGAGAATTTTTTCGGAGGATACCTTCAAGGAAAGTTGCCTGATAACCTTGCTTAAATTAACAATCACATCGTTTAATTTTCGTATTCTTTGGGTTCTCAAAATCTCATCGTTTTTATCGTTTCTCGTTTTAATTATCAGATAAAAAAGCATTAGTATCAATAAGTTCACAGAAATTATTAAGTACTTAAAAGGCGAAAACCCGAATTGTAAATACAAGTAAGAAAATGGTAAAAGACTCAAAAAGTAAAGATATTCATAAATAAACACTGAAAAATCAAAATTTTTTCTACCTTCAACTATAATGGTGTTAATAATTTTCGAAATAGTCAAAAATAAAAATATAGAAAGAGGTGGACTGAATCTATAAGAAATCAAAGCAGCCAAAGAATAGCTCGTGGAGAACACGAGAGTCCTGTATAACTTTCTACTTATTTCTTGATGTTTTGTTTTACTCAAAAGAATGACCAAAGAGGAAATTAAAATATATTGCGGCCCCAATATAAAAGCATATACAAAACCCACGGTGTTAGAGACCAACCTATTGCTGTAATTCCAATAAACCCTTATATTATCAGAAATAGCAGTTAATGCTATTACCATTAAAGCATCTAAAAGAGCAATACTTTCAAAATCTACCCTTAAAAAATAAAAAGAAAAGATTGTAATTCCTAGTAAAATAAGAGATTTTATTTTTACATTCATTTTAATCACCCATTAATAGTATACCAAAAAATGGGTGCTTTGTATACTAAAAATTTAAACAAATTATATATGTTTGAAATGTCTCATTCCCGTAAATACCATGGCTATTCCATATTTGCTACACGCCTGAATAGACTCATCATCTCTGATTGATCCTCCAGGTTGGATTATCGCTTTTATTCCATATTCTGCAGCCTTTTCTACCACATCGCTAAAAGGGAAAAAGGCATCTGAAGCTAAAACGTCCCCTCCTTTATCCTTACTTCTTTCTAGAGCTTGCGTAGCAGCCCAAATCCTGTTGGGTTGGCCAGCCCCTATGCCTGTGGTAGCCTTGTTTTTTGAAACCACTATTGCATTTGATTTTACGTGTTTTACCGCCTTCCATGCAAACAAAAGTTCTTCTTTGATTTCTTCTGATACTTTAGTTTCTGTTACAACCTCAAATTCGTTTATAACCCGTTTATCAACTTCTTGAACGAGAATCCCTCCATCAACTGATACATATTCATACGTATCAATAGGCTTAGAATTCATCTTCAAAATTCTTAAATTCTTTTTCTCTTTTAAAATATCTAAAGCCTCTTCATCGTACTCTGGAGCCATTATTATCTCAAGAAATATTTTCTTTAGCTCAAGTGCTGTTTCAACATCAATTTTCCTGTTAAAAGCAACTATTCCACCAAATATTGAAACAGGGTCGCATGAATAAGCCTTCTGGTATGCTTCTATAACACTATCTCCCAAAGCAATACCGCAAGGAGAACTGTGTTTTAAACAACAACATGCTGTATCTTCAAATTCATTCACCGCTTTCCATGCAGAATCTGCATCTCTCAAATTGTTAAAGGATAACTCTTTCCCGTTTAATTGTTCAAATGAAGTCATAGCCCCAGAAGTTAAAGTATTTTTATAAAAAATGGCACTTTGATGAGGATTTTCACCATACCTCATTTCATAACTTTTTTCAAATGGAACCGTTAAAAATTCTTGAAAATCATCCTTATTTGTTAATTGAGCATTTAGATAATTACTTATACAACTATCATAAAAGGCGGTCAAATTAAAAGCTTTTGAAGCTAAGTACAATCTATAATTCTCATCTAACTCTTCTGGTGTCTTTAATTTAGCGGATATTTGTTCCAAATCAGATTCATCTACTACTACAATTACATCTTTGTAATTTTTCGCCGCAGATCTTATCATTGTTGGTCCGCCTATATCTATAAATTCAATCAACTCATTCATGTCAACATCGCGTTTGTTAGCTACTTCTACAAATGGATAAAGATTAACATAAATGAGATCTATTGGCTCTATTTTTAAATTTTCTAGAGTTTCCATATCTTGCTTATTCTCTCTTCTTGCAAGAATACCTCCTTGTATAAAAGGATTCAAAGTTTTAACTCTTCCATTTAATATCTCAGGAAAATTGGTGATTTCTTCAACGGGGGTAACTTCGATGCTGTTCTCTTGAAGTTTCTTAGCGGTTCCACCCGTTGAAATAATTTCAATTCCAAGTTCTTGAAGAGTTTGCGCGAAATCGACTACTTTTTCTTTTTTGTAAGTACTTAACAATGCTCTTTTTATCACTCTAATACCTCCCATGTTATTTTTATAAATTATCCTTTATAAACTTTATTCATCGCCCCTTCAATCTTTAGCTATCTTCATCGGAATTGCTCAAGAGATTCTCAATTACTTGAGGATAATATTGATGTTCTAACTTATGAATTTCTTCCTCTAACTTTGCAAGGTCCCAATTTTTGTCTACTTTTAACTTTTTTTGTAATATGATTCTCCCACCATCAACTTCCTCTTCAACGTAATGAATCGTTATTCCTGTGTATTCTTCTTTATTATTATATGCCCTTTCTATTGAACGTACACCAGGGTACTTAGGTAAGAGAGAAGGATGAATATTTATTATTTTATTGTCATAATATCTAACTATGTAGCTTGGTAAGATTCTCATGTATCCTGCTAGTACCATTAGATCAAAATCTAGAGCTTTCAAACGATCAAAAAGATAATCATTGAACTCTTTTTTTGATTTGAAAGTGCTATAATCTATTATTTCATAATCTATTCCCAATATTTTTGCTCTTTCTGCTACCTGAGCTTCCTTGTTATCCGTTATCAATTTAATTATACTAATTTTTTCAGATTTCGAAAAATATTTACATATAGCTTCAAAATTTGTCCCGTTACCTGAGGCTAAAATTACTATCTTTTTCACAGTATATCGCTCCTAAAAACGTTTTTACTAAATGATCCTAACTTTTTGGTTTGAATCGTTTGCCATCTTCACTTCTCCAATAATGAAAAAATCTTCCTTCAAAACAGATTCCAATATTTTTGTAACTTCAGAAAGATTGTCTTCAGAAACAACATAAATCATACCGATACCCATGTTGAAGGTTTTGAACATTTCTTCATCAGAGACACCTGACTGTTTAATACTTTCAAAGACAGAAGGAATCTCCCAATTAACCTTTATATCTGCACAACAACCATCAGGGATTATTCTGGGCAAGTTATCGATTATTCCCCCGCCCGTTATGTGAGCAGCACCTTTTATATAATTAATCAACGTTAAAGTTTGTTTAACATATATTCTTGTAGGGTTTAAAAGTTCTTCTGTGAAGGTAATTTTTCTTTCATCCAGTAATTTTCTAACCAAAGAATAGCCATTTGAATGTATCCCAGAAGAAGAAAGACCGATAAGCTTATCACCTGGCTCTACCTTTGAATAGTCAAATATATTATCTTTTTCAACTATTCCAACGGCGAAACCAGCGATATCTTCACTCTTGTTTTTAAAAACACCAGGTAGTTCGGCTGTTTCTCCACCTAAAAGAACACACTCATATTCATCTAAAATATTTTTTAAATGCCGAATGAAAGTGACAAAATTATTCTTATTTAAGTGTGATGTAGAGAAATAATCTAAAAAAAATAAAGGCTTTGCACCCATGCAAACCAAATCGTTTAAATTCATAGCCACCAAATCTTGTGCAGCTATATCCCATCTTCCATACTTTTTTAACAAATGAAGCTTTGTACCTATTCCATCGGAAGTAGCTACTAAAAAAGGATTTTTATAATTAGGTAGCACATCTTTCAAAGGAAATATCCCTGCATATGCACCTATATTGGAGCCAATAAAAGATCTGATTTCTTTAATTGATTCGTTAGCTTTGTCTATATCTACACCTGAGTTTTTATAAAACATGGATTACCTCCCAAATTTTGGTTATAGTGTCTTCTATGATATTTGCTCCCCTTCGCCCCGCATCCCACCCTTTTTATGAAGGGACCTGCGGTCCCTTAAACTGGCTGGGGGAGAGCTCCGCCCTGTGACCCTTTTTAAAAGCAGATTTTTTTATTAATTGTTTGCATGGTTTTCATGTAAGCCTTGTTTAGTCTTTGTTATCGACCCTTTGCCCCGCTACCCAATAATTTAAAAAATTTTAATCTTTTATAAAACAGTGAAAGCAGTAATTTTTTCCCTTTTCACCTAAAGAAGTAAGTAAATTCGGCAA
This sequence comes from Petrotoga mobilis SJ95, assembly GCF_000018605.1. Lineage (NCBI taxonomy): Bacteria > Thermotogati > Thermotogota > Thermotogae > Petrotogales > Petrotogaceae > Petrotoga > Petrotoga mobilis. Next base: position 1,949,680 of record NC_010003.1, read on the forward strand.
AGTAATAAAATTAAGAGAATCTGCATTAAGAATTTTTCTAATGTCTTCGACCGTTTTAGTTGCGCAGATTAATTCTTCTTTCGTAGGAATATCAACCCCCCAAAGGCACGTATTAGTTACCATTGGAGAGGCTATTCTTATATGAACTTGTTTGGCTCCATTCTCCCTTAGCATCTTCACTATATGTTTCATCGTTGTTCCTCTTACGATGGAATCATCTATTAAAATAACTCTTTTGTTGTCTATAACTTCTTTAATCGGTAAAAGTTTACGTCTGACTCCCAACTTTCTTTCTTGCAGATCTGGATCGATAAAAGTTCTTCCAACATACTTGTTTCTCATTAACCCCATTTCTAACGGAATACCAGATGCTTTTGAATATCCTAAGGCAGCAGAAAAGCCGCTATCCATTACCGGAACAACTATATCAGCATCCACAGGATTCTCTTTTGCACACAACTCTCCCAACTTTTCACGCATTAAGTGTACGTTATCACCAAATATATTTGAATCGGGTCTTGCGAAGTAAACGTGTTCAAAAAAGCAAAACTTATTAGGACTATTAGAAGATATTAAATGACTTTTAATCTTTCCATCCTTTATTTCAATTAATTCACCGGGCTTTATTTCTCTAATTTTAGCATTTCTAAGAGGAAAAAATTTGAAAGCACTATCTTCCGAAGCTATATAAATTCCATTTTCAGTTTCACAAATACTTAACGGTCTGTATCCGAAAGGATCTCTAAAAGCAATGATTTTATCTGTAAAAAGAAAAAGTAGTGAGTAAGAAGGAGATATATTTTCAGCAATTAACTTACCTATATATTATGTTAATTTAAAATAACTTAATTTAAGAATGCAACTCTTTAAAACTCAAAAAATGTTCAGCCCATAAATCCAATCTTCTAATATCTCCTGGTTCAAGTTACCAATCGCTGATTTTTTTTATTGTTACTTGACTCTTAAAGATATTAATTGTATAATAGAGATAATTAATTCAATTTAAATTAAGTTACCAATTGAGACATTATTTATGAAATTTTTGTCAATAAAAGAACTTCTATGAAATTTTTTTCATATTTTTGTAAAACTAGTTTTTGGTTCAGCAAATAATTAGCATAAGTTTTTGTAGTAGGGGTTTTTCAAGTATTACATATCAGCATATTTTACGAGGAGGGATTTTATGAAAAAGTATTTGGTGAGTTTATTTGTTGTGTTGGTTTTATTTGTTGGAGTTTGGGCACAATCTACTATAGTTGTTGGTACCACAGACAAAATTAGAACTCTAGACCCGGCTTTGTGTTATGACTACTTTTCTAGTAATATTTTACAAAATGTTTTAGCTGGGCCAGTAGATTACAAGGTTAATTCGACGGAAATTGTTCCAAATTTATTCGAAAGTTGGGAAGTATCTGAAGATGGATTAGAGTATCTTTTCCACGTTCGAAAAGGTGTAGTTTTCGAAGATGGGACCCCTATAGATGCATCCATTTTTAAATTCTCTTTCGATAGGGTTATAAACCTTGGGGGAGATCCCGCATTCTTACTTTCTGATATAGTTAAAACAACCGAAGTGGTCGATGATTATATCTTCAAAGTGACTCTCGATTATCCTTTTTCTGCTTTTGTATCAGTATTAGGTTACACTGTTGGTTGGCCTGTCAATCCAAACGTATTCTCCGCAGATAGTTTTTATGATGGGGCACCTTCCGCTTCTGGTCCATACAAAGTCACCGAATGGATAAGAGACGTAAGAATTACATTGCAAGCAAATGACAAATACTTCGGTGAAAAACCTAAAACGGATAGGATCATCATTTTATTTTACGAAAACGCGGCAACGTTGAGATTAGCTTTGGAAACGGGTGAAATAGATATTGCATTCAGACATTTAGACCCAAGGGATATACAAGATTTAAAAAGTTCTAAAAATGTTCAAGTTATCCAGGGGGAAAGTCCACAAATCAGAATGCTAGTATTCAATGCACAGAAAGAACCTTTCGACGATCCATTGGTAAGACAAGCGATTTCCTTAGCTGTGGAAAGAGATGTAATCGTTGAAGATGTATTTTTGAATATGGCATCACCACTGTACTCACTTGTACCAATGGGAATGTGGAGTCATGAAGATGTCTTCCAAGAAGGGGATCTTGAGGCTGCAAAACAACTGTTGTATCAAGCTGGTTACGACGAAAAAAACAAACTAGTGGTTGATCTTTGGTACAGCCCTACTCATTATGGAACAACAGAAGCAGATGTCGCCCAAGTTTTAATGGAGTCCTTAGAAAAAACAGGAATTATCGATATCAACTTAGAATATGCTGAATGGGCAACCTATGTTGATTATTTCTTAAATGGAAACATGGGGATGTTCTTATTAGGTTGGTATCCTGATTATATTGACCCTGATGATTACCTCTGGCCATTCTTAAGTGAAAATGGGGCTAGATCGATGGGTAGTTTTTATGTCAATCCAGTAACTGAAAGTGTAATGAGGGCGGCAAGAGTAGCGACTGACCAGGAAGTTAGATCCCAATTGTACAAATTGGTCCAACAAGATCTAGCGTTCAACGCACCATACGTTTCGCTTTGGCAAGGTGTAGAAACGGTAGCTGCCCAAAATAACATCAAAGGAATTTTGTTAGAACCTTCTCAAGTTTTTAGATATTATTTGCTTTACAAGGAATAATTTTCTTAAGAATTTTTTTACGTTTGAAACTAAAACAATTGCCCCGATTTTTTAAGAATCGGGGCAATTTTAAGAAAACAAACCTCAGAAAAGAAGGGTGATCTAAGTGTCTCTGAGAAATTATATTATTGTGAGGATCTTGTTGGCTATTCCCATGCTTTTTGTTCTCCTAGTAGTAATATTTTTTGTTATTAGGATAATTCCCGGAGATCCCGTTGCAGCAATGTTAGGTGGAAGAGCCTCTCAAGAAGTTATTGAAGCCAGGAGAGCAGAATTAGGACTTAACGATCCCATATTGGTTCAATTTTTTAAATACGTAGGGGGACTGTTCAAAGGTGACTTGGGAACTTCAACAATGACGGGAAGGCCTGTGCTTGATGAGATCTTAGAAAGATTTCCTGCAACACTTGAATTAACGATTTTTGCGTTTATTGTAGCAGTAGTTATAGGGGTCTTTTGGGGTTCAAAAGCTGCACAAAAAAGAGACAAACCCGTAGATATAATTGCCAGAGGATTTTCGATGCTTATGTATGCTGTACCGGTATTTTGGTTTGGTTTGATGATGCAATTCATTTTTGGAATGCAGTTGAAATGGCTACCTATTGCCGGAAGGATCGGCGCTACAGTGCAATTCGAAGAAATTACAGGTTTGTTTTTACTGGATTCCCTTTTAAGAGGTAATTGGACTGCTTTTTGGGATGTTCTGCAACATTTGTTGTTACCTGGTATTACTCTTGGCCTTGTTATCTCAAGTATTTTTTTAAGAATGGTGAGGAATAATACAATTCTAACGTTAACCTCTGATTATGTTAAATCTGCTAAAGCAAGGGGTATACCTGAAAATAGAATATTATACAGGCATGCTTTAAGGAACGCTTTAGTTCCTATTTTAACAGTAATGGGATTACAGCTCGCACTATTGATGGCTGGAGCTGTTTTAACTGAAACAACTTTTTCTTGGCCAGGGATAGGGAGTTACCTCATCATGAAAATCAGATACAGAGATTTTCCCGCCATTCAAGGAACGATAGTTTTTTTCGCAATTTTCGTAATTATAATTAACATCATAGTAGAAATTATCAACGCGTTAATAGACCCAAGAGTAAGGTACTGAGGAGGGTATAAAATTGGAAGAACATAAATTCATTTCATCGAAGATTGGAAAGGGCTTCTCCAGATTCTTTAGAGGTTCCAATGCATGGCTTACCTTCATAGGTATGGTTATTTTAATTTTTTACATTTTTTTAGCCATTTTTTCACCTCAAATAGCTCCTTACGACCCTACAGAAAGGGTTGGAAGATCTTTAACCCCTCCGAGTAATGAATTTTGGTTTGGAACAGACAACCTCGGTAGGGACGTATTTAGTAGGGTTGTTTATGGGGCTAGAATAGCCTTAACAATAGCTTTTGTTTCTGTGGCAATAGCTTCTGCTATTGGTATACCGTTAGGTTTATTATCTGGATTTGTGGGCGGAATATTCGATAGAATAATGACCATAGTTATGGATGCTATATATTCTTTTCCAGGTTTGATTCTTGCCATAGCGATAGCTGCATTTTTAGGACCAGGTATTATGAATATCGCTATTTCAATAGCCGTTGTTTACATACCCACATACTTTAGGGTAATTAGGAATCAAGTATCTTCAGTAAAAAATGAACTTTATGTCGATGGTGCAAGGGCTATAGGCGCTTCGAACTTGTCTATTTTGGGAAGGTATATACTTCCAAATGTGCTTCCGTCCGTTGTGGTTGTGCTTTCTATGAACCTAGCAGACGCCATAATGACAGAAGCTGGACTAAGCTTTTTGGGATTAGGCATAGCTCCTCCAACTCCCGATTGGGGTTTTGATTTAAGTAACGGTCAAAGATTCATTTTGAGTGGTGCTTGGTGGGCTTTGACGTTTCCCGGTGTTGCTATAATGACTGTTACACTAGGATTTTCCATGTTCAGCGAAGGGTTGAACGAGATGCTGAATCCAACAATTAGGGAAAGAAGGTAGTAAGAGTGCTTGAAGTGAAAAATCTGAAAGTTTATTATAAAAGTGAAGAAGGGATTATAAAAGCGGTTGACGATGTTAGTTTTAAGGTAAAAGACGGAGAAACCCTGGGCCTAGTGGGAGAATCGGGCTGTGGGAAGTCTACCTTAGGACAAGCTATAATGAAAATATTACCGTTAAATGCACGATTGTACGGCGAAATTATATTAAATGGTCAAAATATTATTAAAATGAACGAAAAACAAATGCGAGAAATTCGTGGTAGAGATATTACCATGATCTTTCAAGATCCGATGACTTCTCTCAATCCCATCATGAAAGTCAAAGACCTGTTTGTTGAAATTGTAAGAGCTCATTTTCCCGATATATCTAAAGAAAAAGCTATAGAAATGGGTGGTGGTGTCCTAAAGGATGTGGGAATAGACCCAAGCAGGATGAACCAATATACATTTCAATTCAGTGGTGGTATGAGACAAAGGGTGATGATCGCCCTAGGTCTTGTTTTAAAACCGTCCTTTGTCATTTCTGATGAGCCAACAACTTCTTTGGATGTCATAGTTCAAGCACAAATAATAGAGTTGATGAATAAATTAAGGGATGAATATCAAATGTCTATGTTGCTTATAACACATGATTTAGGTGTAGTTGCTCAACTTGCAGATAAGATTGGAGTAATGTATGCCGGTCATTTGGTGGAAATATCTTCAAAGGAAAATATTTATTACAATCCCAAGCACCCTTATACAAAAGCTCTTTTAGATTCAATCCCAAATACAGATATCAACGACAAAGATTTAAAATATATTCCTGGAAGTCCTCCAGATTTAGGTAAACCTCCAAAAGGATGCCGATTCGCCCCTCGGTGTGAGTACGCTATGGATATCTGCCATGAGCAGGAGCCCCCAAGTTTTTTAATCGAAGGATCGGAAGTTAAGTGCTGGCTTTATGAAAATTCTCAAGATTTAAATAATGTAAATGTAGGTGGTACTAATGACTGAAAATACAATCTTAAAAGTTCAAGGTTTGAAAAAATATTTTCCTCTAAAAAGAACGGTGGGGGAAGTTTTAACTAGAACTCCACCAAAATATGTAAGGGCGGTAGATGAGATTAATTTTGAAGTAAAAAAAGGTGAAACTCTTGGTTTAGTTGGTGAATCAGGAAGCGGGAAAACAACTACAGGTAGGCTGATTACAAGGTTAGAAGATCCCACTGAAGGAAAAATTTTATTCAAAGAAAAAGACATCAGTACATTAACAAAAAAAGAATTAAAACACATAAGAAAAGAGATTCAAATAATCTTTCAAGACCCACTTGCAGCCTTGAACCCTCATATGAGGATCGGTGAAGCTGTGATGCATCCTCTAGAAATACACAATATTGGCAAAGACCATTCCGAAAGACAAAAGCTTGTTATGGAGATGTTGGAAAGGGTACAGTTATCACCTGCAAGTGAGTATTATTATAGATATCCTCGTGATTTATCTGGTGGTCAAAGGCAAAGGGTTGTAATAGCAAGAGCTTTGATCTTAAAGCCTACTTTTGTTGTGGCGGATGAAGCAGTTGCGATGTTGGATGTCTCTGTTAGATCCCAATTGTTGCAACTGATGATCAACTTAAAAAACGATTTTGATCTGACTTATCTTTTCATCACACACGATTTAGCTACAACCAAATATATATGTGACAGAATCGCCGTAATGTACTTGGGCAAAATTATCGAAGTTGGAAATTTTGAGCAAATATATACAAAACCCAAACATCCGTACACTCAAGCTCTAATATCAGCCGTTCCTGAACCTGACCCCAAGAGCAAGAAAAGAAGAATAATACCTCAAGGGGAAGTTCCAAGTGCCGTTAACATCCCTACAGGTTGTAGGTTTCATCCTCGATGCCCGTATGCAAAAGAAATTTGTAAAATTAAAGAACCCATTTTGAAAAATGTTGAAAACCAAGAAGTTGCCTGTCATCTCTATGATTCAGAATATGAAAAGAGTGCCGTTTAGATCTTATTTTCTTTTCAAGAAAAGGTTTATTGCTAATTTTAACTTTTTTGAACCTATAAGGTACGCTGATAGGAAGTAGACGATTACACTCAGAGCAATCAGGAGAACAACTAACAATCTCGAATCGAAAAATCCTTTACAAGTCACAATAAATATGGACATAAAAGCGCTTGCGATGAAAATTTTAAATATTTCTACCCAATCTTCACCAGTCAAACCTTTAATAATATTGAAACCAGTCATAAACATGCCGATAATTCCAGAAATAGAAGTTGCAAAGGCAATTCCAACAACACCATATCTGAAAGCCAACAAAACATCGAGAATTGCGTTCACTGAAAGCATTACAACTGCGACTAAAGAAGGATACCTTGTATTTAATTTAGAGTGATAAGTCCTAATGAAAATGGTATGTAAAGAATAAAATGGAAGCCCTATAGAATAATACAACAAAGTTTTTGCTGTTATCAACGTATCTTCAAAGGTAAAACTACCATGTTGATATATCAAAGCAACGATCTCATTGTTTAAAAATATCAAACCGAACATGGAAGGAATTGCAAAGAACAAAGTTAGTTCTATACTATCTTTCAAATTCTTGTTGTATTCTTTTTCATCTTTTATACTCGAAGAATACGATAATTTAGGTAAAAGGGCGTTTGCAACACTGATGGCGAATATGCTTAGAGGAAGCTGATAAATTCTCAGGGCGTATTGAATGGTCGAGACACCGCCAGTACCCGTCCAGGTTGCGATATTGGTATCGACCAACGTATTCAAGGAAGCTACTGCTACTCCTAATAATGCGGGACCAAACAAGTTCATTATACTTTTCAGATCTTTGAAATTAAAATCAAGTGTCATCCGGAAGTGTATCTTTCTCAAAAGATAATAAACCAACAAAAACTGTAAAACTCCACCCACTGTGAATCCTATAGTTGGTCCCAATATTCTTGGGGAAAAGTAAGAAGATAAAAAGATAAAAACGATACTGCAAAGGTTGGATAAAGCTGGAGCGAAAGCAGGCCCAAAATAGATATCTTTACTATTTAAAACACCGGTAGCTATTGCCCACAAAGAGATAAAAATTATAAATGGATATGTAATTTTCAACAAATAAGAGGTTAATTCCATAGTTGATTCGGACAAACCTGTTCCCAAAACTAAAACTATTTGGTCGGAAAAGAGATATACAGGTATATATAATAAAACAGTCGTTATTAATACAAACCATATTGTGGTGCTAAGAAAAACCTGAGAATCTTTTCCTTGTTTTCTTGTAAATAAAGGAATAAAAGCTGAGGAGAGGGCTCCATCAGCGAAGATTTTCCGAAGAAAAAAAGGTAGAAGAATGGCAACTAAATATGCATCGTACTCTGCACTAATCCCAAAATAATGAGCAAAGGTAGCATCCCGCAAAAGGCCTAAAAGTCTACTTATAAGAGTTGCCAAAGAGAAAAGAAATGTATGCCTCAACAATTTCGACATCCAAATGCCCCCGATATTCTTTATTTGGTCCTGTACAATCTGTCTCCTGCATCCCCTAATCCTGGAACAATATACGCTTTTGAATTGAGTTTATTATCCAAAGCAGCAGTATAAATAATCACATCTGGGTTTTCACTTACAACTACGTTAACCCCTTCAGGAGCGGCTATCAAGGACATAATAGTGATATTTTGTCCTCCCTGTTTTTTCACTTGCTTTATAGCATGATTCATAGAATGTCCTGTGGCAAGCATAGGATCGAGAATAAAGATTTGATGGTCTTCTGTCAAAGGCGGAAACTTCACATAATACTCTATTGCATTGAGGGTTTCGGGATCTCTATACACACCCAGAAAGCCCACACTGGCGTTTGGAACCAATGAAAGAACACCATCCAGCATACCTAAACCTGCTCGCAATATAGGAACTATGGTAACTTTTTTATCTTCAACCATTTCTCCCTTTGTCTGTGCAATTGGCGTTTCAACTTCAACTTCCATCGTAGGGAGATTTCTGGCTGCTTCATAGGTTAGCAAAAGGGTTATCTCCTTCAAAAGTTCCCGGAATTCTTTAGGTCCTGTGTCTTTATTTCTCATTATAGAAAGTTTGTGTTTTATCAAAGGATGATCAACGACGTGAAGATTATTCATTTAAAATTTGCACCTCCCAAATCTTTGTTAAAATATCTTCTCGATTTTGACTTCATCTAAAAGCCTCAAAACGTCATTTTTTCTACAAAGTTCTGTTCCTGGAGTTATGACTGAGGCATTACCTGAGGCATTTGCCCATTTAAATGATTCTTCTACATTTGCGCCTTCTTCACGTTTTAAAACGTAAGCGGCAAGAAAGGAATCTCCGGATCCAACGGCACTTTGAACAGGGACATCTATGGAAGGAGAGTATAGGCAACTCTCCTTTGAGATAAACATAGCTCCGTTTGATCCTAGAGTAAGCAATATTTCTTTTATTCCGTACTTATCAATTAGCTCCAAACCATATTTAGCAAGTTCGTCTTGGTCAATCTCATTTATTTTTTTATCAAGAACCCTTTGAAACTCGTATAAATTAGGTTTGATACAATCAGGGTGTGATTCGATTCCGACTTTTAAATTTTCACCATCGGCATCAAAATATACCTTAGCGTTTTTCCTTTTAAGGTAAGAAATTATTTCTGCATAAAAATTTGGGGTTACTCCTGGTGGCAAACTTCCTGAAATAACAACGGTATCATTTTCTCTGATTAAAAGTTTGAGAGTCTCATACAGTTGGTTCAAATCAGTTTTTGGAATCTTTGGGCCCTGAACACTCAGCCGGTATTGAAAATTTTGCTCCTGTAGGATGATGTTCATTCTCGTTTCTTTTGTAATTCTAACAGCTGTGTATATTACCCCTTCTTTGTCCAACATTTCCTCAATCTTTCTTCCGTTTTCACCACCAAGAAAAGAAATAGCTACGGACTTCCCATCTAATTCTTTGATTGCCCTAGAAACATCTATTCCTTTTCCTGCAGGATAGTCTTTTATCTTTTTAACACGGGTAGTATCATCTGTTTTTAATTTATCTACATAAAGGTATCTATCTAAACATGGATTAAGCGTTATTGTAAATATCATATAAAATCATCGTCTCCTTTACGGTACATCATGGCCGAGGGCAGCTTCATAGATTTTAAACCATTGCTCCCTCGTCATTTCTACGTTCAGAGCTTCAACAGCGTTCTTAAGTCTTTCTAATCTACCGCTTCCAGAAACAGGGATTATCCCGACAGTATGGTTTAAAAGCCAAGCATAGACAACAGTATCTATTGAATCAATATCCAGTTCTTTGCCAACTTCTTTCAACGTTGTCAATATTCTTACTGATTTATCGTTTGAACCATCGAATAACTTCCCGCCAGCCAAAGGTGACCAAGCCATTGGATTGATATTTTTCCCTTTTAGAAAATAAATATTATCGTTTTCAAAATGTTCTAAGTTGAATGGAGAGATTTCTATCTGATTAGTCACCAAAGGAAGATTCAATTTCGATTGTAAAGCTTCAAACTGATTGATGGTGAAGTTTGACACTCCGAAGAAACGAACTTTACCAGATTTGTGTAATTCTAAGAAGGCTTCTGCAATTTCTTCTGGGTTCATGAAGGGATCTGGGCGATGTATCAGTAGTAAATCGATATAATCGGTATGAAGACTACGAAGGGAATTATCTACAGATTTCAGAATATGTTCTTTGCTAGTATCGTAATAATGAATTCTTTTTGTCTCCTTGTTAGGAAGTACTATGCCACACTTGGTTACAATTTGCATCTTATCTCTTAAAGAAGGATTTGACTTTAAAACTTCTCCAAATAAGCCTTCACAAGTATAATTTCCATAAATATCGGCATGATCGAAAGTAGTTACTCCTAAATCTATCGCTTTCATAATAAATTTTTCTGTTTGTTCTGTTGAAAAATTCCAGTCTCTAAGTCTCATCATCCCTTGTACTATTCTTGATAAATACAAACCACTATTAGAAACGTTGACTTGCATTATTTCACCTCTTGATCTAGAAGAATTTGAATACTTTTTATTCCATTTATTATAACATATTTTATTCTTAGCTATCGTTTGAAATAGAAAAAAAGCAACAAACTTTTAATTTTTTGATATAATTAAATGCATAAGCAGGTCTGCGGGTCAAAAGGGTAAAGGCTCCTTTTGCTTATGGGTGGGGAGCTGGATGAAATGACAAAAGAATCTTTTCCTTATGGGTGGGGAGCGGGGCGAAGGGGCGCTAATAAAAGGTTTAGAGTTTCTAAAAACAGAATTAAATTTTAAAAAAGGTGGTTTTTACTCTGATAAACGATATAAAAACAATCGAAAAATTACAACAAATAGAACTCTTCGTTTTAGATATAGACGGTACTTTTTATGTCAGCCAAAAGTTAGTTAACGGTGCACTAAAATTCTCCAACCTTTTAAAAAAGCAAAATAAAAAGCTTGTCTTTTTAACCAACAATTCAAACAAATCGAAGAAAGAATACCAACAAGAGTTTGACGCTTTAAACTATCCAATAAAAGAAAACGAAATCTACACAGCAGGTATCGCTGCTGCAGAATATATAAAAGATAAGTTTGGGACAAAAAGGATTTTTTTGGTGGCTACTCCCTCAATGATAGAAGAATATGAAAGATTTGGACATCAAATTGTTACAGATTTCCCTGAGATGGTGGTAGTTACTTTCGATAAAAGTTTAACCTATGATAAGTTAGCAAAAGCCTCCATATTTGTATCTAAAGGAGCCTTCTTTTTTGTTACCAATCCAGATTTGAACTGTCCAACTGAAGAAGGGCCTATCCCCGATACCGCTGCTATTGCAAGTGTAGTATCTAAAGCATGCAATAAAGAACCCGACATCATCTTTGGGAAACCAGATCCCAAGATTTTAGAAATGATAATGAAAGATTATCAAGTAACCCCAGAAAAAACCTGTATAGTTGGAGACAGGTTGTATACCGATATATTAATTGGAATAAACGCTGGTACGTTATCTACATTAGTATTAACCGGGGAAGCAAAATTAGAGGACCTAAAAGATTCTGCAATAAAACCGGATCTTGTAGTTGACGATTTAGGACAACTTGCAGATCTAATCATAGATGGGGGACGTGGCTAAAGGTATAGTCTTTTGTTCTTCCGTAGATGGGGGGAAATGGATAAAAGGACAAAGAATCTTTTCCTTATGGGTGGGGAGTTGGATGAAAGGGTAAAGAACCTTTTCCTTATGGGCGGGTTGCGGGGCGAAGGGGCGCTATCGCAGGACTTTCTAAAGATGTTATTATCGAAATAACAGGAGGGGGAATTTTATTAAAATCTACATTCCAGAAACTTATGAAATAATGCCTCAAAAAAAAATATACTTACTCCGAGCAGGCTTCAATGGATCTAAATTCCAAATCAACGACAAATTAAAAGAAGAAATAAATAAAATATACAAGATCGGCTTAGAATTAGCACAACCAAAAGCCATATGTGACACATATAAAGTAGACTCACTTCCAAAAGAGCTGATTCCTAAATCTTTCGAAGGTGTTAAGTCGATCACTTTTTTTGTATCCACCTTAGGATACGAAATAGACAACTATATATCAAACGCCAATACTCTCTCTTCCATGTTAATGGATGCTTGGGCTTCAGAAGCCATAGAAGCGTTCAACGAATCTATCGATAAAAAACTTAGAAAAGATTTCGGTAAAGGTACCAGGAGATTTTCTCCTGGATATTCGGATATAGATGTGAGAAAAAATTGGGATATCGTCTGTAATTTACTCAAAACAGAGATAGTAGTTGTCAACAAAGAAACTGGTATCATAACTCCAAGAAAAAGTACTGTATGTATGATAGGGTGGTATGATGAATAGAAAAGAGTTTGCAGAAATATTGAATGAAAAGATACTCATTTTAGACGGAGGATATGGAACAGAATTTATAAAAAGAGGATATAAAAATATTCCTGCTGAGATTTTAAACATCGAATATCCAGAAGTAGTTTACAATCTACAAAGTGAATACGTAAAATCTGGAGCAGACATTCTTTTAACTAATACTTTTAGTGGAAATCGACGAAAACTCAAAGAGCTAAATTATGAAGAAGCATTCGAAAAGGTCAACGTCAAAGCAGTTGAAATTGCCAAGCAAGCATCAAAAGGCAAAGCTTTGGTCTTTGGCGATCTATCTTCTCTAGGAGAGTATCCAAAGCCTATGGGAGCTCTTGAAATGGACGAAGCTATTGAGGAGTATTATCAACAGGCAAAAGTGTTGTTTGAAAGCGGTGTAGATGGATTTATCGTTGAAACAATGACAGATATAAAAGAGCTAAAAGCTGCTGTATATGGAATAAGAAAAGTTACAGAAGATTTACCTTTAATAGCTCATATGACGTTTGAAGAGAACGGCCGTTCCGTTACGGGGACTTCTGTGGAAATCTTTGCGAATGTTTTTAATGATTTAGATGTAGATGTACTAGGAATTAACTGTACTTTGGGTCCCGAGGATCTTTTAAAGGTTTTTGAGCGTCTATCACTCTCAACAAACAAGTTTTTATCAGTCGAACCAAACGCTGGTAAACCCATTTTTGATGGAAAAAATTTGGAATACAAAATGACGCCCGAAATATTTGGAATGTTTGTTGAAGACTATTTAGATTTAGGAGTAAATATTATTGGAGGCTGTTGTGGTACCTCTCCAGAACATATAAAGGTAATTAGGAATATGGTAAAAAGAAGACCTAAAAAAATAGTTAAAGAAATACCTATTATGTACTCTTCAAGAACGATCTTAAACAAATTTCATCCCTTTACCGTTATCGGAGAGAGAATAAATCCTGCGGGGAACAAAAAATTTCAAAATGAAATTGAAGAATTCAACTTCGATAATGTAATAAAAAGGGCAAACAATCAAAAAAATGCAAAAGCCCATGCAATAGACGTTAACTTGGGTATCGAAAAGATTTTGAACGAAGAGCATTTCAAAAAAATTATCATAGAATTAGACAAACACTCTTCTCTTCCTATTTCTTTTGACATTCAAAATATTGGGTTTTTAGAGAGCGCTTTAAAAGAGTATCCAGGAAGACCAATAATCAATTCTTCTAAATTGAGTAAAAAAGATCTAGACAGAAAACTAGAGTTGATTAAAAAATATGGTGGGTTATTAATAGTATTAGCGCTTGAGAAAGAAATCTTAGAATCTGCAGAAGAAAGACTACAACTAATGCTAAGAAAATGGCCATACATAGAAAGTAAAGGAATAAGTAAAGATAGAATTATAGTTGACCCATTGGTGCTATCCCTTGCTGCCAATAACGATCCAAATATTACTTTGGAGACAGTAAAATTACTCTCGCAAAATGGGTTCAATACCACTATGGGTCTTTCGAATCTTAGCTTCGGTTTACCAAACAGAAATTATATAAATGCAGCTTTTCTCTCAAGGGCAAAAAGTAAAGGCTTGACTTCAGCCATCTTAAATCCAGAAGATGAGTTTCTTATGAACACGTTGAATGGCAACCTATTGTTGGATAAAAATATTGTAATACCAACTAAGGTTGAAAAACAAGATGAATTAACCGAGAAAATCCTACAAGGTGAAGAAGGTGAAGTAAAACGAATCATTGAAAATCAGTTAAAAGAGAAAAGTCCATTAGAAGTTAGTCAAGATGTGCTGGGTAAAGCGATGGAAAAGATCGGAGACCTCTACGCACAAGGGAACATATATCTTCCTGAGTTATTGTTAGCTGCCGAAACTGTCAAACCCATTTTTGATTACCTAAACAATTTGATTCCTGAATCTCAAAACGATAAAAAAGCTAAAGTCGTACTAGCCACGGTAGAAGGAGATATACACGATATTGGTAAAAATATAGTAGCAGCAGTATTAAGAAGCGCTAACTTCAAAATTATAGATCTTGGCAAAGATGTGGAAACTTCTATAATAATCGACGCTGTACAAAAAGAAAAACCAAATATATTAGGGCTCTCGGCTATGATGACAACTACCGTGGGAAAAATAGAAGATGTGGTAAATGAACTAAAAAAATTGAGTCTTAATGTGAAAGTTATTGCTGGTGGTGCTTCTATGAACAGAAAATTAGCTGAAACTTTTGGATGTGATGCCTACGCTAAAGATGCAAGCGAAGGGCTCAAGATATGCAAAAGTTGGGTCAATTTGAATTCGTAATTGTGTATCTTCCGATTTTTATATATCAAAAATGTTAATAAAAAGAAAAAGCTTTATGTCGATAAAACATGATAAAATTTATCAATTTTTCTAAAATACTTATAGATAAAAAATTTCGAGCAAATATAACGAAATTTTTTTCAAATTTTGATAAATGGAGATTTCAGTGTATAATCGCAAATAAATGCTTCTAATCATAAATATTTACCGATAATTAGAAATAATGAAACAATTTTCAATTTAAACTAACTTTTGAAAATAATATCTTAGCGATTTTACTTTATTGGGAGGGAAAAATTTATGACAAAAGAGGAACTATTGGAACAGATAGAAAGTCAAGGTATAAAGTATATTAGACTGCAAATTACTGATATCAACGGAGCCTTGAAAAACGTAGAAATACCATCTACAGAGTTAGAATCTTCTTTGACTAACGGGACTATGTTTGATGGTTCATCGATTGAAGGGCTAGTGAGAATCAACGAATCCGATATGTTGCTTAAACCTGATATAGACACCTTTGCAGTTTTGCCGTGGACCGTTGAAAGAGAAAAAGTTGGTAGATTCATTTGTGACATTTATACTTCTGATGGGAAGCATTTCCAAGGTGACCCCAGATATGTGTTGAAGAAAGTCATGAATGATATGAAAGAGTATGGCTATACCCCATATGCCGGTCCAGAACCAGAATTTTTTATCCTTCCAAGGGATGAGGAAACAAGACAACCGGTATTATCTCCTCTTGATAGGGGAGGCTATTTCGATTTGCTCCCAATAGATTTAGGGGAAAGGGTTAGAAAAAACATGGTAGAAACTCTACAAAGTATGGGTATTAGAGTGGAGGCTGCTCACCATGAAGTAGCAAATTCTCAACATGAAATTGATTTCAGGTACGACAACGCTCTTAGAACCGCCGACAATATTCAAACTTTTAAATTGGTTGTAAGGACGATAGCTCTATTGAACGGGCTGTGGGCAACGTTTATGCCTAAGCCATTTTTTGGTATGAACGGCTCAGGGATGCACACCCATTTGAGTATCTTTAAAGACGGAAAGAATATCTTTTACGATCCAAACGGTACTTATCAATTAAGCAGTGAGCTTAGATGGTTTATTGGAGGTGTTTTTAAGCATATAGATGCGATAACCGTTTTGGCAAATCCTACGATAAACTCATATAAAAGGTTAGTTCCCGGATACGAAGCCCCTGTTAACATCGCATGGTCCGTATTGAATAGAAGTGCTTTAGTGAGGATACCGATGTCGAGAGGAGACGGAACTAGGTTGGAATTAAGATCTCCAGATCCAACAGCAAATCCTTATT
The DNA here is from genome assembly GCF_000018605.1 of Petrotoga mobilis SJ95. Taxonomy (NCBI): domain Bacteria; kingdom Thermotogati; phylum Thermotogota; class Thermotogae; order Petrotogales; family Petrotogaceae; genus Petrotoga; species Petrotoga mobilis. The sequence continues at coordinate 1,965,902 of NC_010003.1, forward strand.
TACTTTTAGCTAGTGTATTTTCATCAGGTTTAGAAGGTATAAAAAACAAGATAGAGCCACCTCAACCCGTTGATGGAAATATTTACGAAATGGACCACAAAGAAAAGAGTGAAAAAAATATTAGATATTTACCTGGTTCACTCAATGAATCCTTGGAAGCTCTGAAAAAAGACGAATTTATAGCCGAAATCTTGGGAGAACACATATTTAAAAAATTTATAGAATTAAAAGAAAAAGAGATTGAAGAGTTTAAGATAGCGGTAACTGATTGGGAGATTAATAAGTACATAAACCAATTTTGATAAACCTTTAATATCTATTATTATTTTCTTTTTTAAAAATAAAACCGGGGTTTCAAAAAGTATTATACAGAAACACACTGTATTGGGACAGTCTCCAATATAGGAGGGAGGGTTAAAATGAATAATGGGCTTTACGATCCAAAGTTTGAGCATGATGCTTGTGGAGTTGGATTAGTTGCAAGTACAAAAGGAATAAAGTCACATGAAATAGTTGACAAATCGTTGAGCGTTTTAAAAAATATGGCTCATCGTGGTGCGCGAGGCAGAGAAGAAAATGATGGGGACGGGGCAGGGGTACTGCTTCAGCTTCCCCATGATTTTTTAATAAACGTATCAAAACACTTAGGATTCAAGCTTCCGAATCAAAATGAATATGCCGTGGGTATGGTTTTTTGTCCCCGAGATAAAACTCTTACAAATATCTTCAAACAACAATTTGAAAAAATAGTCACCGATCAAGGCCAAAAAGTAATAGGTTGGAGAGATGTACCTATCAATAAAGCATTTGTTGGCCCAACTGCATTAAAAAGCATGCCATCTTTTCTACAAGTTTTTATCGCTAAGAATCCTTCCTTGAAATCTGAAATAGAATTTGAAAGAAAATTGTACCTAATTAGGAAAAAAAGTGAAAAAGAGATAAAAATACCGTACACAGATGAAAATAAAACCTTTTATATAGCAAGTCTATCCTCTAAAACAATTGTTTACAAAGGGATGTTAACAGCGGAACAATTAAAACACTTTTTCCCAGACTTGACTGATCCTCTTTTCAAATCGGCGTTTTCTATTGTACACTCCAGATTCAGTACGAACACATTTCCCAGTTGGAAACGGGCTCACCCTTATAGGTACATGGTTCACAACGGTGAGATCAACACTATAATTGGTAATGTTAACTGGATGAAGGCAAGGCAATCCAAGGTAAGCACAGATATCTTTGGAGAAAACATTGAGGACATCTTCCCAATAATCGATGAAGATGGCAGTGATTCAGCAATGTTTGACAACAATTTAGAATTCCTTTATTTGTCTGGTAGATCGCTACCTCATTCGATAATGATGATGATACCCGAACCTTGGGAAAACAATCAAACGATGGATGTAGAAAAGAAAGCGTTTTATGAATTTCACAGTTGCTTGATGGAACCTTGGGATGGCCCTGCGGCGATTATTTTTACCGATGGTACAAAAGTAGGTGCGACACTGGACAGAAATGGATTGAGACCATTAAGATACTACATAACGGATGATGAATTGATACTTGCTTCAGAGGCTGGGGTCCTTGAAATACCTCCTCAAAAGATTTCAACTAAGGGAAGGATCACGCCAGGGAATATGTTGTTGCTGGATATTGAAAAAGGTCGAATTCTAAATGACGAAGAGATAAAACGACCGATAATTTCAGAAAAGCCATATTTCTCATGGGTAAAAGAGAACATTGTGAATATTGAGGATCTTCCTGAGCATCCAAAAAAGAGAAATATGGAAATTAATGATGTATCTTTAACTACAAAACAAAAATGTTTCGGATACACATTTGAGGACATTGAAATGATCATAGAACCTATGGTTATGGATGCTTCCGACCCCGTTGGGGCCATGGGGGATGACACACCTTTGGCCGTCTTATCTGAACGTCCAAAGTTATTGTATGAATATTTCAAACAGCTTTTCGCTCAAGTAACCAATCCTCCAATAGATGCTATAAGAGAAAAAATAGTCACCTCTACCCATCTTTACATAGGTTCTGAAGGTAATCTTATTGATCCATCATCCATCAGTTGTAGGCAAATAAAGATCGAAAACCCTATTCTTACCAACGATGAAATAGAAAAAATAAAAAACATTGACTTAGAAGGTTTCAAAACCGTTATCTTACCCATCTTGTACAAGGTAAAAGATGGAGAAGAAGGGCTAAAAAAAGCAATTGCAAACCTCTTTCAAAAGGCTGATTCTGCCATAAACGATGGTGCAAATATATTAATATTGTCGGATAAAGGAATTAACCAAGATTATGCTCCAATTCCAGCTTTACTAGCGGTATCGGGTATTCATCACCATTTGGTTAGAAGAGAAAATAGGACGGAGATTGGAATAATCTTGGAATCTGCAGAACCAAGAGAAGTACATCATTTTTGTACACTCATAAGTTATGGTGCTTCTGCTATCAATCCATATCTCACCTATGAAAGTATTGAAAGTTTAGTTAATAAAGGTTACATTAAAGGTTTGAAATATGAAGAAGCCGTTCAAAGGTATAAAGATGCTGCCTTGAAAGGTATTCAAAAAGTGTTATCAAAGCTTGGGATCTCGACCCTTCAAGGCTATCAAGGTGCTCAAACCTTCGAAATAGTAGGGATAAAAAAGTCTATCGTAGAGCAATTTTTTACTGGAACCACTTCACAAATAGAAGGAATAGGCCTAAAAGAAATAGCTCAAGAAATTTCTAAACGCCATTCAAATGCATTTGATCAGGTTAATAAAGGATCGGTGCTTGATTCAGAAGGTCTTATAAAATGGAGGGCAAAAGGTGAGTATCACTTGTATAACCCCGAATCCATCTATTATTTACAAAATGCTGTTAAAAACAACGATTATGAACTTTTCAAAAAGTTTTCACAATCTATAGTCGACGAAGATGCAAAATTATACAGTTTGAGAAGTCTTTTTGAGTTCAATTTTGATAAAACGAAAGCAATTCCCCTTGACGAAGTAGAACCTGTGGAATCGATTGTTAAAAGATTCAAAACAGGAGCTATGTCTTTTGGGTCAATAAGTCAAGAAGCACACGAGGCCATAGCAATAGCGATGAATCGAATAGGTGCCAAGAGTAACACAGGTGAAGGAGGGGAGGATTCAAACCGTTTCGCAAAAGAACAAAATGGGGATTCAAAGAATAGTTCAATAAAGCAAGTTGCTTCTGGAAGATTCGGAGTCACGATCAACTACTTAAACAACGCTCAAGAGATCCAAATAAAGATAGCACAAGGTGCAAAACCTGGGGAAGGTGGGGAGCTACCTGGGAACAAGGTTTATCCGTGGGTGGCAAAGGTAAGGAACTCTATTCCAGGAGTTACTCTCATTTCACCTCCTCCACACCACGATATCTACTCGATAGAAGATTTAGCAGAATTGATATACGACCTAAAAAACGCTAATAGAAACGCTCGAATAAACGTAAAATTAGTTTCAAAATCTGGTGTAGGTACTATAGCAGCGGGCGTAGCAAAAGCTGGAGCGGATGTTATATTGATAAGCGGTTTTGATGGAGGTACAGGTGCTTCACCACGTACTAGTATAAGGCACGCTGGTTTGCCATGGGAGTTAGGATTGGCGGAAACTCATCAAACCTTGGTGATGAACAAGTTGAGAGATAGGGTCACTTTGGAAACGGATGGTAAGTTACTAACAGGAAAAGACATAGTGATTGCCGCACTTTTAGGTGCAGAAGAGTTTGGATTTGCCACAATTGTGTTAGTTGCCTTAGGGTGTGTCATGATGAGAGTTTGCAATTTGGATACATGTCCTGTGGGAATTGCAACACAAAACCCTGTACTGAGAAAAAATTTCAAAGGCGATCCTCAATACGTTATCAATCTCATGTACTTTCTCGCCTCTGAAGTAAGGGAATATATGGCCAAGTTAGGGTTCAGAACGGTTAGTGAAATGGTTGGGCGTGTGGATATATTAAGACAAAAAGAAATAAAAAATCATTGGAAAGCACATAGTATCGATCTTTCAAAATTATTATACAAACCAGAAATAACAAATTACTCATTCAGCCAATATCCTAAACCAATAAACAATGGTTTATCAGATACCTTGGACATAACTAAATTACTTCCCATTTGCAAGAATGCACTAGAATACGGAGAAAAAATTGAGGCCACTTTAGATATAAAAAATGTGAATAGAACCGTTGGAACAATTTTGGGAAATGAAATAATTAAAAGATATGGTGAGGAAGGACTGCCTGAAGATACAATAAAAATACATTTCAAAGGATCAGCTGGTCAAAGTTTTGGAGCCTTCATACCCAAGGGGGAAACGTTGATATTAGAAGGCGATTCAAACGATTACATAGCTAAAGGTTTATCGGGCGGAAAAATTATTGTATATCCACCCAAGGATTCTCAATTCTATGCAGAAGAAAATGTAATTGTTGGTAACGTTGCCTTGTATGGAGCAACGAGCGGTGAAATATACATCAGTGGTTTAGCGGGCGAACGTTTCGCGGTCAGAAACAGTGGGGCTACGGCTGTTGCCGAAGGTGTTGGTGAACATGGATGTGAATATATGACAGGTGGGAAGGTTGTTATACTTGGTAAAACGGGTAGAAACTTTGCTGCAGGTATGTCAGGTGGAATAGCCTACGTATATGACAAAGACAATAGCTTTGAATCCAAATGTAACAAAGATACCGTTTTGTTGGAAAAAGTTGAAGAAGAGAACGAAGAGAACGAAATAAAAGAACTGATAAAAAAGCATTACGAATACACGAGTAGTAATGTGGCTAAAAACATTTTGAACAATTGGGGAAAAGCTAAAGAAAGATTCGTTAAGGTTATACCCAAAGATTACAAGAGAATGATGAAAGCTGTAAAAAGGATGCATATCGAAGGGATTACTGGTGAAGAAGCACTTATGAAGGCTTTTGAAGATAATTACAAGCAACAATCTTTGGTTGAAATGCATTGAACATTCGCAATTTGTAAAGGAGGTCACTATATGGGCGATCCCCAAGGATTTCTAAAGTATGAAAGAAAAACCCCTGAAGAAAGACCCTCAAAAATAAGAATAAATGATTGGGAAGAATTATATATAGAAATGGAAAAAGATGAACTTCGAATGCAAGCAGCAAGATGCATGAACTGCGGCACACCGTTTTGTCATTCTGGCATATTGATAAATAATATGGTCTCGGGGTGCCCTTTGAATAATTTGATTCCAGAATGGAACGATTTAGTATATAGAAACCTTTGGAAAGAAGCTTACGAAAGGTTGATCGAAACAAACAGTTTCCCAGAATTCACGGGAAGGGTTTGTCCTGCTCCATGCGAAAAAGCTTGTGTAAACAATTTGGTAAAGGATCCGGTTTCCATTAAAAGTATTGAATATTATATTATAGAAGAAGCATTCAAAAATGGTTGGGTAGAAGAGGATAAGCCATCTTACTCCACTGGTAAAAAGGTGGCTGTTGTAGGTTCTGGACCGGCAGGGTTATCATGTGCTTGGGAGTTAAAAAGATATGGTCATGAAGTTACAGTTTTTGAAAAGTATGAATATCCGGGGGGCTTATTGACTTACGGTATACCAAATATGAAATTGGACAAAAAGATTGTAAAAAGACGTATAGAATTGATGAAAAAATCTGGCATACAATTCAAAACTAATATAGACGTTGGTAAAGATTATCCTGCTCAAAAGCTAAAAGAAGAGTTTGATAGCGTTGTATTATGTGGAGGAACCGCTAAAGCGAGAGATTTAAACGTAGAGGGAAGAAACCTAAAAGGGATATACTTTGCCACAGAATTTTTGAAGAGTGCAAACGAGAGAATACTGTCTCAATTTATAAAAAGTGAAAAAGATATTGAGGAGATCTCTGCTAAGGGTAAGAACGTTATCGTAATCGGTGGAGGAGATACGGGAACGGATTGTGTGGGAGTTAGTTTAAGACAGGGTTGTAAAAGTGTTGTACAGTTTGAAATTATGGACAAACCTCCACTTTTAAGGAGACAAAACAATCCTTGGCCAGAATGGCCCAAAGTTTTAACTGTTGATTATGCTCAGGAAGAATATGCAGAACTATTCGGTAAAGATCCGAGATTGTACAACATTTCAACTAAAAGATTTGTTGGAGATGCAAAAGGTAACGTTAAAGAGGTCCATACCGTTGAAGTAGAATGGAAACAGGATAAAACAGGAAAATTGTTTCCAAAAGAAATCGATGGAACAGAAAAGGTATGGAAAGCAGATTTAGTTCTGTTAGCCTTGGGATTCTTAGGCCCCGAAAAGTATTTAATTGAGCAGTTAAATGTAGAAACAGATAAAAGATCAAACGTTAAAACGGAAGAAGGAAAATACTCGACAAATGTGGAAGGGATTTTTTCAGCTGGAGATATGAGAAGGGGACAAAGTTTGGTAGTATGGGCAATAAATGAAGGGAAACAAGCAGCAAAAGAATGTAATGAATACTTAATTTCTTCCAATAATAACAATAATAAACAGCGTCGGCTCAAAACGCTGTAGTATTGTTGTTATAAAGCCGACGCAGAAAAATTAATGCGTCGGTTTTTT